>JBLRXF010000373.1:0-3045 GCA_047920875.1 Haliea sp.
AGGCCTTTATCAAGGCCTACCGCGCTCTGCCGCGGTTTCGTGGCGACAGTGCGTTTTATACCTGGCTTTACCGGATCGCGATCAACACCGCGAAGAATCACCTGGTGGCTCGCTCCCGGCGTCCTCCCGGCTCGGACGTCGAGATTGGCGATGCCGAATATTTCGAGGGCGGCGGCGCGCTGCGGGAGATCGAAACCCCGGAGACTGCCCTGTTCGGCGCCGAGCTCAAGCAGGTGGTAGAGCGGGCAATAAGGGAATTGCCGGATGATTTGCGCACCGCGGTAACTTTGCGCGAGTTTGATGGTCTCAGTTACGAGGACATCGCCGAGATCATGGATTGTCCTGTCGGCACCGTCCGGTCGCGGATTTTTCGCGCCCGGGAGGCCATCGACAAGAAGGTGCGTGAGCAGATTGACGGTGTGTAATATCAGCAGAGTGGAACCGGCTATGGCAAAAGTTCGCAGCAGCAATCGTTCGATATTCACGACGCACAGCGGAGGGTCAACACTATGACCGAGCAACTGCGGGAATCTCTCTCCGCCCTCATGGACGATGAGGCCAATGAACTGGAGCTGCAGCGGCTGCTGGGTCAGCTGGGTGAAGATGAAGCGCTGCGCCAGACCTGGGTCCGCTACAATCTGGCCCGTTCGGTCATTTCCGGGCAGCCCGTTGGTCGCTTGAGCATCGATATTTCGCAGCAGGTCAGCGCTGCAATTGCCGCTGATGGCGCGCCGGCCAGCGGGATTTGGCAGCGCATGACCCGGCCCCTGGCGAGTTTCGCAGTGGCTGCATCGGTAATGACGGTAGTTGTCTTTGGCGGCCAGCAGCTATACCAGGCGGGCGAACCCGATAACGGTGCCGCGCCGCCGTTGACCACCACCGGCGTTTCTGCGGTTGGCTTCGTCAACAGTCTTGGCGCCGTCCCCTTGCGCGCCAGCTATGGCAACCAGGCCGTGCCCGAGCTCGAACCTGCGGCACGCACCGCCTACCGCGAACTCGCTCGTCAGCGCATGTACCTTTACATGCAGGAACACGCTGAGCACGCCGCGCTCAATTCCCCTCAGGGCCTGATTCCCTTCGCTCGCGTACCCCACATCGAGGAGTGAGTCGACGGTGGTGATCACTGCGCGATCGCTGTTGCATACCCTGGCAGTTCACGCTCTTCTGCTCGCCTGCCTCCTGGCGACACCTTCAGCCCTCGCTGCGGACTGCTCTGCAACTGATACCGAGGCCCTGGGCTGGCTCGCGAAAATGTCCCGGAGCTACCGCGAGGTGGCCTATCATGGCGTGGTGACATTCCAGCGCGGTGACGATCTGCAGGTCATGCAGATCGCTCGCTCTTTCGAGGCTGGTGAGAGTCATGAACTGCTTACCCGGCTTACCGGGCAAGGTGCGCAGGTTGTTCGCGCCGCCCACCCTCTTGATTGCACCCACCCGGGACAGCAGCTGTTGCAGCTTGGCGAACAGACGCTCGGCTCGGAATGTGGCCTTGCACAATACTACCGATTCCAGGTTGGTGAGGGCGATCGTATCGCCGGGCGTCAGGCGGTCAGGATCGGGATTCAGCCTCGTGACATGTATCGCTATGGTTATGTCCTGGAACTGGATCGCGAGACCGGCTTGCTGTTGCGCATCAGCACCCTTGGTCGCGGCGACCAGATCCTTGAGCGCTTCCAGTTTGCAGATCTTGATTATGGCGCGTCCCTGGTACCGGAGCGACCTGCGGATACTGTGCATCCCGCCCGCCATCCGCACCCGGACCTTGTCGATGAGGAGGCCGCGCTGTCGGCGCCCTGGCTGGTGAACTGGCTACCTCGGGGCTTCACTCCTACCGATGCCGCCACCCCCGTCAGCGCCCGCCGCACTTACACCGATGGTCTGGCCGTATTTTCCGTATTTCTGGAGCAGCTGCCCCGCGAACTGCGGCCCGGCGAGGGCGTGGCCCGTCAGGGCAGTACCACGTCCTACACCCGGGGCATGAGTCTCGCCGGCCAGCCGCTGCTGGTGACGATCGTTGGCGAAGTACCTGTGAACACCGCCCGCATGGTTGCGGACTCGGTGAGGCTGGTGCCCTGATGCCAACGGAGACCGGGCGCATTGTGGCGGTTGAGACGGACAGCGTGTGGGTCGAGACCATCCGCAAAAGCACCTGTGGCACCTGCTCTGCGCAAAAGGGCTGCGGTCACGGCCTGCTGAACCGCATTCGCGATGGGCAGCGTGGGCTGGTGCGGGTCCTGCCAGGGGCGTTTTCCCTGGCGGACTGTCGGGTTAATGACGAAGTCAGCATCAGCTTGCCGGATGAGGTAATACTGCGCGGCTCGCTGATCGTCTATATGCTGCCATTGTTCGCGATGCTCGCCGGGGCCGCTTCCGGCAATCGCTGGCTGCCCTGGTCAGCGGACCTGGCCGCGGTGGCAGGCGCCACGTTGGGGTTTGCCGCCGGCGTGGCGCTGGTGCGGTGGCATGCGTGGCGGCACCGGGACGATGTTCGCCTGCAGCCGACTCTGGCGGCGTTGCCTGGCAGGCTGGTGAAATCCGGGGCCTGCAAACTCTCCGAGCATTTTTGACTATTCTCTGACATGGACTGATTGCATGACGATACGCAACACTTTCCCGACCCTGGTATGCCTGTGCCTGGCCCTCGTGGCGCCCGGGCTGGCGGCGCAGTCGCTGCCCGATTTTCGGGAAATCGTGAAGACGGGTTCGCCCGCGGTGGTCAAGATCATTGTTCAGCACCCTCCAGGCCACAGCGCCCGCAATCCCCACGACATGGAGGAGATCCCCGAGTACCTGCGGCGGTTCTTCGAGTTTCGCGGTGAACAGCCGCAGCTGCCACAGCAGCGCCAGCGCATGTCCATGGGCTCGGGCTTCTTTATCTCCGATGACGGTTATCTTGTGACCAACAATCATGTTGTCGAAGGCGCAGACAGCGTGCTGGTGCGGATGATTGATCGCCGGGAGTTCGAGGCCGAGGTGGTTGGCACTGACCCGCGCTCGGATCTGGCATTGTTGCGAGTGGAGGCCAGTGGACTGCCGTTTTTGCGT
>JBLRXF010000374.1:0-3042 GCA_047920875.1 Haliea sp.
CCCTTGAAGGTTTCGACATTGATTTCCATGCTCTTCAAGTCGGGATCGTTGAAGATTGCGGCCTTCACTTTGGTGGTGATGACCGTGTCATCGATGTATTCGCCGGTGCCTGCCTGATCGTCGGTCGAGGCGCAGCCGACCAGCAGCGCCAGCATCGCAGCCATGATAAATGCCGGAAAGCTTCTCATTGATATGTTCATGTTTGGAACTCTTGGTAGGTTTTTCGGATGCAGTCATCACTGCCTGCCCTACTGCCGCAAACACAAAATTCCAGCTGCGCAGCTGTGTCATCTTCTGCCGCGCTGGTGTCGCAGTCGGTACGTTATCGCACAGACTTCCCGGTGCCGCTGGCTCATTATGCACTCAGTATTCCGATGGTCTGGCGCTGCCCCATCATGAAGACGGGGCCATTACCTTGCTTATCGATAGGGATGAGACCGCGCTCCAAGCGCTGCCGGAGTACGCGCACATCTGAAATACATCAACGGTTCCGCTTTACGGAGGTACGCATGTGCCTCCGTTTTTTTATTTATCCTCCGGACCTGTTGATGCCGCGGATGACCCCCGGCAGCTCACTCAAACGCAAGACCTGACCATCGGGGAGGACGTCGTCACGGTCCCAGATGGCTCCCTGCAGGTTGACCCAGACCGTCCGCAGGCCCACCCGGCTGGCCCCCAGGATGTCGTGCTCCGGGTTGTCTCCCACGTGGACGATCTCACCCGGTTCCGCTCCAGTCTCCGCCAGCGCCGCCTGGAACATGTCCGGTGCGGGCTTGCTGGCGCCAACCTCCTCCGCCAGGAACGCGAAATCGAAGTATTCGGCAGCATCTGTTTTGTAGATGTCGGCGTTGCCGTTGGTGAGCGCGCCGAGACGATAGCTGTCCGCCAGTTCCCGCAGCACTGCCAGAGCCTCCTCATAGAGCTCGACCTTGTGCCGTTGCGCCAGAAAAGCAGCAAAGGCACCCAGCGCTCCGCGCTCACTGTCGGTTTCGCTATAGCCCGCCGCGCGCTGCAGTTCATGAAGCATGCGAATACGCATCTGGCTGACATGGTGGGCCAGTTCCGGGTGGCGCTTCCAGACGCTTTTCTTGAACTCCCACAGGCTATCGTGATCGTGATGCTCGATGCTTCCCGGGCGATGGCGCAGCAGCCATTCGCGCTGGGCCTGTTCGGCGCGCAGCAGGGCGGGTTCCACATCCCAGAGGGTGTTGTCGAGGTCGAAGGTAATGACGCTGATCTTCACGGTGTCAGTCCGCCTTGCTTGTGCGGCGTCTGGCCCGCGGGTGTGCCGCATCATAGACCTTGGCCAGGTGCTGGAAGTCCAGGTGCGTGTAGATCTGGGTGGTGGCGATATTGGCGTGGCCAAGCAATTCCTGCACCGCCCGCAGGTCGCCACTGGATTCCAGCATGTGGCTGGCGAAAGAGTGCCGTAGCATATGCGGATGCACGTCCTGGTACATGCCGGCGCGGCGCCCCTGCAATTTCAGCCGGGCCTGCACATTGCGCACGCTGATGCGCTGGCCGCGATTGCTGGTAAACAGCGCGGGCTCGGTACTGGGCGGACGCACTGCCAGCCAGCGGCCGATGGCAGTCAGGGCCACCGAACCAACGGGAATGGTGCGGGTCTTGCGCCCCTTTCCGGTTACGGTGACCAGCTGCGCCGGGTAGTCGATGTCGTCAAGATTGATGGCCACCAGCTCCGCCAGGCGCAGGCCAGAGGAATAGAAGAGCTCGGCGATGGCGCTGTCGCGCAGAGCCATTGGATCCTCAGTGGCAAACTGCAGGTACTTGTTGACCTGGTCCGCATCCAGGGTCTTTGGCAGGCGCCGCGGCTGGCGCGGCGCCTGCACCCCGGCGGCGGGGTTGCGGCTGTGGCCCTGCTCCCGGCCGAGGTAGGTGAAGAAGGAGCGCGCTGCAGACAGTGCCCGCTGGATACTGCTGCCGGCCAGGCCGTGGCGGTGCAGCTGACTGACCCAACCACGGATATCGGCTTCATGGACGGTGCCCGCATCCTCGCGCTGGCGCCGTGCGCAGTAATCCACCAGGGAGTTGAGGTCGCGCTGGTAGTTGCTGACGGTGTGCGGAGACAGTTGCCGCACATCCCGCAGGTAGTTGATGAAGGCTGCGCTGGCGTCCGCCATGGGCATGGCCGCGATGGGCATCAGTTGCTCGGATTAACGCCGAGGCGCGGCAGCAGGCGCACCAGCACCTCGGCGATATGCTGCAGGAACAGGGTGCCCATGCTGCTGCTGTAGCGGTGAGCGTCTGAGCTGCCGACTGCAATCACCCCCAGGTCCTCGCCGCTGACCAGTGGCATCACGGCCGCGGAGCCGACTGCACCGACGGCAGGGAACAGGTAATTCAGCTCTTCTTTGCGCAGGGGGCCGCACAGGGCCTTGCGGCTGCGCAGCAGGGCGCCAATTTCGATCCGCGCGCGCTCCGCGCTCTCAACGCGGACCCCTTCCGGTGCCTGGTGCCGGTCTCCGAACAGAATGATGCTGGCGTGCTCGACCTCGAAATCATCGCGCATGGCTGTGGTGAAGGCCGCACAGAGTACGGGCAGTGACCGAGCGTCCAGCAGGGACAGCACCAGGCGTCGGGTCTGCTCGTAGAGCTGGTCGTTGTGGCGGGCGTTGGCGGTGAGTACATTGAGACGTTGGCGCATCTCGATATTGCGTTCCCGCAACACACTGACCTGTTTTTCTACCAGTGATACTGCGCTGCCAGTGGCATGAGACACGTGCAGGAAGTCCAGCATGTCGGGATGGCGCTGAAGGAAATCGCTGTGGTTCTTCAGGTATTCCCGCACGGTTTCATCGCTGAGCTCGAGGCCGGGCAGAGTGACTGCGGGTTCCTTGCTGGCTGACATGGTCTGTGTGTTCTCCGTTTCGGTTGGCCGCAGCGCGGCGTCAGATCTTTATGCTGCCTTCGAACACGACGGCGGTAGGGCCGGTCATGATGACGTGATGACCGGCTCCGGCCCAGCTGATCTCAAGCTTACCGCCGGGCAGTTGCACTGTCACGGTATCCTGCAGCCAGCCG
>JBLRXF010000375.1:0-3041 GCA_047920875.1 Haliea sp.
CGGAAAGCGGGCTCCACCACCGGCTCGCTCCCAGCCGGGGGCCAACTGGTCCAGCATGTCGAGATAATCGAGGTTGCGGAAGCTGTCCATGGTCACCAGGCAGCATGCATCCGACTGCTCCAGCACATAGGCGAGCTCGTCGCGGCGATTCAGGAAGTTAACAGGGATCGCCGTAGCGCCGGCGCGAGCAATCGCAAACTTGAGGGCGATGAACTCAGGGTAGTTCGCCATCACCAAGGCGACATGGTCACCGGCACCGACACCCGCATCGCGCAGGCCATGGGCGAGACGGGTTACCCACTGGTCCAGCCTGTGATAGCTGAAGGTCTCATCATCGGTGACCACAAAATCCCGGCCGGGCCATTTCCGGGCGGCCGCCGCCAGCGCCTGATCCAGTGTGCGCGCCACCCAGGACGGATGGTGGCCCTCCAGCGCCCGCTGCCGCGCTGCTACCGACTCCTGCATGCTTGTGCCTCCCCTGTCAGAACTGCCACGTCACCAGGCTAGCGCTTCAGCACGACCGAACCACCATTCGCACCCAGGCCCAGCACGGCAGAAAGCCCCACTCTGGCACCCGGCACCTGTCTTCCATCGGCTTCACCGCGTAACTGCCAGGTCAGCTCACAGAGCTGCAGCACCGCCTGCGCTGTGGTCGCCTCGCCAAAGGACAGGAAACCGCCGCCGGGATTGAGCGCCAGATCCCCGTCGCGAGCGTAGCGGTTGCGAGCCAGCATCCAGTCACTTTGACCCGGCTCCACGAAGCCGAAAAATTCCGGCCAGGCCAGCAAGTGCCAGGCCGAATTATCCGCCATTTCCAGAATATCAACATCTCCCGGCTCCATGCCCGCCATGGTCAGCGCGCGACGGACGGCGCCCACCACCTCACTGGTATGATCAACCCCGACGAGCACATTGTTGGCGATGGTTGGAATACGCCGGGCGGGGTCACCGAACTGCCCGGAGCCTACGGCACAGCCGGCTACCTGAACAGGGACTCTGTCAACGCGGTCAAGATATTTATCGCTACCCAGGACCAGGGCCGCCGCACCGTCACTTACCGGGCAGATTTGCAGCAGGTGCAGCGGATCCGACACCATCGGTGAACCAAGAACCTCACCCGTGGTAAGGGGCTCGCGATAGCGCGCGTAAGGGTTAGCTGCGGCGTTGGCACGCATGAGCACGGCGGCCTCGGCCAGCGTTTCATCGGTCGTACCAAAGTCGTGAAAACGGCGCTGCGCCTCCAGTGCCCAGTAAGCCGGGTTAGTCGCGCCCATGGCGACCCAGCGCAGATAGTCGCTGTCGCTGATGTCGTCCTGACTGCCTGGAGGGCGCGGAATAAAACCTTTGGGCATGCGCTCGGCACCCACCACGGCCACCGCCTCATGCTGGCCACTGGCGATCATTGACCAGGCCGTCTGGAAGGCAATCGCTCCCGCAGCACAGGCGCCGCCTACATTGATACAGGGAATACCCTGCTCGGACGCCGTCTGGACGATTTCATTGGCATGCAGGCCCCAACCCATGCCACCTTCGAAGCGGGAGCTGGCTGCCACCAGACCCTCAATCTGTTTCCAGCCCAGCCCCGCATCCGCGAAAGCCGCCTGCAGCGCTTCCAGGGCAAGCGTGACCTGCGCTTTCTGCGCCCACTTGCCCCAGGGATGCGCACCTGCGCCAAGAACATAAACCGGTCTCACAGCGTGCCCTCCAGCGCGGTTGCAGGTGCGAACTTGTAGGTCATTACCGGACCCCGCTCGGTGTCCGTGAACAGGCGCTCCGACACCAGTTGCACCGCTTGCCCGATAGCGATGTTATCGAGATCGAAGCCGGACAACATGCCCATCACGCGGATGCCCTCCGGCAGCTCCACCAACCCCAGACCGTAGGGCTCCCAGTCATCCATTTGAAACAGCGCGGGTGGCCGATAACGTTGTATGGTGTAACTGTACAGCTGCCCCCGACCTTCGAGGAGGACACGCTCCAGAGCCGGTGCGGTACAGGCCGGGTTCCGGCAGTTGGTCGGGCGCGGAAAGTATACGGCGTTACAGCCACTGCAGCGGGCGGCGCAGAGGCGGGGGCCGCCGGGTGCCTCCTGCAGGAGTCCATCGACAACATAACTGAGTTCATCCAGCGTCATGGCAGTTCCCCCTACAGGGACAGGATATCTCGGGTTTCACGGAAGTAGAGTGTGCCGCTTTCGACATCGACTACGTCCGCATCGTGACGCACGTATCGGCGCCCACGCTTCTCGTACTTGTCCACAGCCCGGGAGGTAATGCGCACCGTTGCCCCTACCGGAATGGGCGCGAGAATCTCCGAATCATGATAGGTGTGGATGGAGCCGATGGCGAAGGGTTTGGTGTGATCAAACTGCACCGAGAGGACAAAGTGGGAGACCAGAAGAGGCGGCACGATGGCACCGCCAAACGGCGACTCGCCGGGAATCCGCCAGGTGTTCATTTTCCACGCTTCATACCAGGGGTTGAAGTCCTCGACACCATCCGCATAGAGGACCACCAGCTCCGGGGTAACATGCAGCTCGCGCGATAGCTGATCGCCAATTTCCACCATGTCCCAGTAGGTCTGGCATTCCTGCTCGAGGCTACTGATGAATGCTCTTGTCTGTCGGGACTGGATCTCGCTCTGTGGGCGCAGGCCGTTTGAGTCCAATGCTGCTTCTTTCATGTTTCTGCTCCTGCTATCGGCGGGATAACGCCACTCAGACGTGCTGCAGCCCTGTCAGACACCAACACTGACCTCAACCGAGCCGACGGTCTTCTTTTCACCTGCCTCGTTGTCACACCAGACATCGACCTTGAACCGGTAACCGCCACCGTCGGCGGTCTTGTCCGTCACTACCCCGTGGGTGGTAATCACTTCGTTGGCGAGAGTGGCAGCAACGTATTTGCAGACGATGCGGGCGTTGCGAAACAGATCTTCGCCGAAATGATTGACACACATTTCCGCAATGTAAGCCGATGACATCTCACCGGTCTGTATGGGCGCGTTCAGCCCGGTCGCAGCAGCGTAGTCCGGATCCCAGT
>JBLRXF010000376.1:0-3038 GCA_047920875.1 Haliea sp.
CTCCTCGATCAGCATTAGCGTGACATGGGGAGACGTACCCGCGCCGCCGTAGGCTTCGTCTACGTCGGCACACAACAGGCCCGCTGCGCCCAGCGTTCGCCACAGTTCCCGGGGCACCATGTGATCTTCTTCCCACTGCTCATAGTGGGGGCTGATTTCGGCCTCGAAAGCGCGGCGCGCCATGTCGCGGAACAGGGTCATTTCTTCGGATTGCATGCCGGGTTCTCCAATGTTCGGGGGTGGCAATGATAACCCTATGGGGTGGTGGCCGACCACACAGGCGGTGCTACACTAGCAGCCACCAATAATCAGTTGCTGGAGAGCACACATGCGCGAATACCTGCAGTTTTATATCAACGGTGAATGGGTTGATCCGATCCGCCCGAACCCTCACGACGTGATCAACCCGGCCACTGAGGAGGTTTGTGCCCACATTTCGCTGGGCTCCGACGAGGATGTGGACCGCGCCGTGGACGCTGCCCGCGCCGCCTTTGAGACCTGGGGCTACAGCAGCCGCGAGGAGCGCATTGCGGTGCTGGAGTCCTGCGTCGCCACCTACGAGAAATACTACAACGACATGGCGGATGCCATCCGCGAGGAGATGGGCGCGCCCAGGTCTCTGGCGGTGTCTGCCCAGGCCCACGCCGGCCTTGGCCATTTGCAGGAAGCACTGCGGGTGCTGCGCGATTTCTCCTTCGAGGAGGACCTGGGCGAGCACCGGGTTGTCAAGGAGCCCATCGGCGTGTGCGGCCTGATCACGCCCTGGAACTGGCCGGTGAACCAGATCAGCTGCAAGGTGGCGCCAGCGCTGGCGGTGGGCTGTACCATGATTCTCAAGCCCTCCGAAGTGGCGCCCCTGTCGGGTTACCTGTATGCGAAAATCATGCATGAGGCGGGCGTACCTGCGGGTGTGTTCAACCTGGTCAACGGTGACGGCCCTACGGTCGGAACGGCGCTGTCGAAGCATCCGGGCGTGGACATGATGTCCTTCACCGGCTCTACCCGCGCCGGTTCGCTGGTGGCCCAGAATGCCGCGCCGACGGTGAAGCGTGTAACCCAGGAGCTGGGCGGCAAGTCCCCCAACATCATCCTCGACGATGCCGACCTGGAGAAAGCGGTCACCCGCGGCGTGCTGCACATGTACAACAACACCGGCCAGTCCTGCAATGCGCCCTCGCGCATGCTGGTGCCCCGGGCGCGGCTGGCTGATGCCGAAGCCATCGCGGCCAAGGTAACGGCAAAGGTCGTGATCGGCGACCCGGCCGATGAGTCCACTACCATGGGGCCGGTAGTCTCGGAGCTGCAGTTCAACAAGATCCAGGGCCTGATCGAAAAGGGCATCGCCGAGGGCGCGAAGCTGGTGTGCGGTGGTCCCGGGCGCCCGGACGGCATCAGCAAGGGTTATTTCGTGCGCCCCACGGTGTTCTCTGAGGTCAACAATGAGATGACCATTGCCCGCGAGGAGATCTTCGGTCCAGTGCTGGCCATGATTCCCTACGACACGGAGGAAGAGGCCATCCGCGTCGCCAACGATACGCCCTATGGACTCGCTGGCTATATCCAGAGTGGCAATATGGAGCACGCGCGCCGGGTGGCCTCCCGTATTCGGGCGGGTAACGTCCACATCAACGGCGCCAGCGGCGGCTACAACGTACCCTTTGGCGGCTTCAAGCAGTCCGGTAACGGCCGCGAGTGGGGCGCCCACGGCTTTGCCGACTTCCTCGAGATCAAGGCCATCGAGGGCTACGGCACCTGATATGGGTGCCTTTATCCTTGCCATTGATCAGGGCACTACGGGTACTACCGTTGCCCTGATGGATGACCGGGGCCAGCTCCGGACCAGCGTCAATCTCGAGTTCCCCCAGCACTATCCCCAACCCGGCTGGGTGGAACACGAGGCCCGGGATATCTGGCACACGGTGCAGCGGGGCATTCGCGCGGTGCTCCGCAAGCGCCTGTGCAAGCCCGGCGATATCGCCGCCATCGGCATTACCAACCAGCGCGAGACCGCGCTGCTCTGGGATCGCGGCAGCGGTGAACCCTTGAACCGGGCTATCGTCTGGCAGTGTCGGCGCACGACCGAGTTCTGCGAAACCCTGAAGTCCGCAGGCCACGAGAAGCTGGTCAAGCGCAAGTCCGGCCTGGTGCTGGACCCGTATTTTTCCGCCAGCAAGTTCCGCTGGTTGCTCAAGAACACCCCCGGCATTGCCCGCAAGCTGAAGGCCGGGCAGGTGGCCGCGGGCACTGTCGACAGCTACCTCTTTGCTTGAAGCTTGCTGTGCCTGCGGCAGCAACAGAGCTAACCAAGGTTGCAGAAAAAGGTTGTTTTTTGATTTTTGCGTAGTATTCTGTCGGTTTTTTCGTTGCAATCCATCCCGACTTGAAGATTGGTCACAGGATTGGAGGATAAGAGATGAGCCCACAAAAAAGCAAATTCGCCTATTCAATATTCTGGAACTGCGTGCTGATTACCATCGGCTCCCTGATTCAGGCCATCGCCCTCAAGGGCATTGCTACACCACACCAGTTTGTTCCCGGAGGGCTGTTCGGCGTCAGCTCGCTGTTCTACTACCTGAGCGACTTTCTTAATCCGGGGCTGCTGTATCTGCTCTTTAATATTCCCATGTTCATTCTCGGCTATATCCTGATCTCGCGCCGTTTTCTCTGGTATAGCGCCCTGGCCATGACGCTGATCAGCCTGTTTTATCAGGTCATCCAGTTTGAGATAAAAATAGAAAACCAACTCTACGCAGCCTTGACCCTCGGCGTACTCCTTGGTTTTGGGGCCGGGATGGTTCTGCGCTCCCTGGGATCCAACGGCGGCCTGGATGTGATCGCCATCATTCTCTATCAGAAATTCAACATTGGTATTGGAAAAACCTATTTCGGATTCAATCTGCTGCTCTTCAGTTTGAGCTTTGCCAGCCTCGACAATGACCTGGTGATTGCCTCCATGATTGCTGTCTTTGTAACCTCCCAGACCCTGGATTATACCCTGGCGCTATTCAATCAGCGCAAACTGGCTTTCATTATTTCCG
>JBLRXF010000377.1:0-3030 GCA_047920875.1 Haliea sp.
CGCAGCACAATGCCCAGCCAATTACCCTTCATGAAGGCTCTTGCGATCGCGGTCATCGCTGTCCAGTTTGCGGAGCAGGCAACAGCTCAAGGTCCGGCTCTGGAGGAGGTCATCGTGACCGCCCAGCGGCGCGCCGAGAACCTGCAGACCGTCCCGATTTCAATTTCGGCGCTCTCCGCGGAGGAATTGGGTATGCGGTCGATCGAGAGCCTCGGGGATCTCAATGCGGTGGCGCCGAACGTCATGTTTCGCCAGAACCCGGGTTCCAGGCTGGTTTCGACAGTCGCAATTCGCGGAAGCGTGACTGGCCAGCCCGCCATCTGGATGGATTCACCGGTGGGTCTTTACCTGAACGGAATCTACCTGGGTAAGACCCAGGGTTCCGTATTCGACGTCGTGGATATAGAACGTGTCGAAGTGCTTCGGGGACCGCAGGGTACTCTGTTTGGCCGCAATACCGAAGGTGGCGCCATCAACTTCATCACCCGGCGTCCCAGCGGTGAGTTCGAAGGTTCCGCACAGATTGAGGCAGGTAATTTTGACCGGCGTGTCGGTCGGGTGATGGTTGATCTCCCCCAAATGGGCATGGCGTCCGTAAGCCTGGGTGCGCGCAAGGAGCGAGCAGATGGGTGGGCGAGGAACTTGACTGGACCCGACCTCGGCGCCGTCGACAATGAGGCCCTCAGGGTCTCGGCCCTGCTGGATCTCTCGGATCGCCTGACGGCGATCTACGATTTTGACTACTCCAATACCGATCAAACACCCGCACCCTCCAGCCTGTACTCGCTGGAAGGCTGGGTCGGCAGCTTCCCCAGCGTGTTTGGCGATTTTCTCGGCACAGCAATTCAGCAAGCAGCGCGACCGTATGTCACCACCAAACGCCCCGACGTGGTCAGCACCAACACCGCGGTGGGCCAGACTCCGCTGTTCGAGAGCAGTCGCGGCAGATCCCACGCCCTGACCCTGGAAGGAGATATCAACGACCAGCACAGCCTGAAGTACATCGTCGCCAGGCGGACCGTGGACGTGGCCGAGAGCCAGGACATTGATGGCATGCCACTGGACAGAATCGAAGTCATTCCCGGCGCGCTTTCCTGGGGCATGGCCGCCAATTACAACCGCAATACCGACTACGAACAGACGTCTCACGAATTGCAGTGGACCGCCAGCGTGGCCAACGTCAACTGGGTCGTAGGGGCTTATTACTTCGAGGACGAGGGTGAAACGCTGGGACGGCAATTGTTCACCCTGTTTGGGCGGCCGCCACAGGTCGCCAACTATTCAGCGGATACCGAGACCTGGGCTCTGTTCGGTCAGGCTGACTGGAACTTTGGGGACCGCTGGACTGCCACCGCGGGACTGCGCTACACCGAGGAGAAACGCAGCGGCTATTCGCACTTGTACAGGACTGACGTATTCGGCGGGAACCTGGTTAGCGACACTGAACCGGGGCTGCTGCCCTATACCAGCTACGGCGCGACTTTTGATGACACCACGCCCATGGGAGCCCTGTCTTTTGCTCTGAACGATGACATCAATCTGTATGTGAGGCTCGCTCAGGGCTTCAAAAGCGGTGGTTTCAGCTCGGAGGTTGCAGATCCGGTCGCGGTGCAGACTCCGTTTGAACCGCAGACTTCGCTTACGAGCGAGCTGGGCGTCAAGGCCACGCTGCTCGATGGCCGGGCGCGGTTGAACCTTGCCGTGTTCAATAACGATATCTCGGACTTGCACATCACCCAGTTGCTCCCGGGCACTACCCAGTCGCTGGTTACCAACGCCGGGGAGGCGACCTATCAAGGCCTGGAAGTCGAGTTGGATCTGCAGTTGACTGAGAACTGGCGTATATCAGGCAATTATGGCTACCTGGACGCGGATTTCGACGAGTACATTGACAACTCGTTTGCGCCGGGTCGTCCACTGATAGACACCGCTTCAAACCGTCTTGCCCCCTATGCACCCGAGAACACTGCCAGTATCCAGCTCGTAGGTACGCTGTTGCAGTCCTCTCTCGGCGAGCTGCAGTTGATGCTTGATTACAGCTACACCGACAAAGTGTACCTCTACGCGGTGAACAAGGATCTGAAGGCACCCAATGCGGGCGGTAGCTATGTTCAGGGGATCGATGAAGTCCCTAGTACCCAGAACCTCAATGCCCGCCTGCTCCTCGCTGATGTCGCGGTCGGCAATGGCACGATGGACTTTTCCTTCTTCGTGCGTAATCTGACCGACGAAGATGAGAGGGTACAGATGATCGACTTCAGTATGTTCCGCAATGCCTCGTGGCAGGAGCCGCGCTCCTACGTGTTTACGGCGGCATACAACTGGTAATCGTATTTCCCCTTGTCCGCAGCCTGCGGGCAAGGGGCTCGAATGCAGGGAGGAGCGGCTACCGCCGCGCCTTCGTTTTCCGCGCCGTGGGGTTCCGCGGCAGGCCATTGTGCTGGGTGGCAAAGCTGGTGGTGCCCGCTGGCACCCGCTCATGGCGTTTGGCGGGCTGGCGCGGCGGCACCAGGTGCAGCTTGCCGTTGCCGATCAGGTCCGCGCGGCCCATTTTCTTCAGCGCGGTGCGCAGCTCTGGCCAGTTGGCCGGGTCATGGTAGCGCAGGAAGGCCTTGTGCAATTGACGCTGCGGCAGATTGTGCACGGTGGGCATGGTGTCGCTGTTCCGGGTCACGCGCTTGAGCGGGTTCTTGCCGCTGTGGTACATCGCTGTGGCGGTGGCCATGGGTGAGGGGTAGAAAGTCTGCACCTGGTCGGCGCGGAACTTGTTGCGCTTCAGCCACAGCGCCAGGTTCATCATGTCCTCATCCCGGGTGCCGGGGTGGGCGGCGATGAAATAGGGGATCAGGTACTGCTGTTTCCCCGCTTCCTTCGAGTACTTCTCGAACATGGTCTTGAAGCGGTCATAGCTGCCCATGCCCGGCTTCATCATCTTCGATAAGGGGCCGTTTTCGGTATGCTCAGGGGCTATTTTTAAATAGCCACCCACATGGTGCTGCACCAGCTCGCGCACATAGTTAGGATCTTCCA
>JBLRXF010000378.1:0-3029 GCA_047920875.1 Haliea sp.
GGAGGTGGATAGCCGGCATGACCATGCCTTGGTCGAAGGCGTCGTGCGGGTGCGCGTGTCTCATGACGGCGCACTGCGTGAGCAACGGTCGAGGTTCTTACACCTGTGGCGCCGACAGCCCGATGGTTGGAAACTGGCTGCCAGGCAAGTTACCGCCATCAGTCAATAAAAGACTTGGCGCAGCGATCAATGGGGACAGGTCTCTGTGAGACCTGTCCCGACCAAAAAAAGGGGACAGGTCTTATAAAGACCTGTCCCCTAACACTTAGCCGACGAAGGACTTGCTCGGTGCGGCAACACCCTTGGATTCAGTACCCTTCAGGTAGGCCAGCATCGTATCGGCATCGGAGACTTCAAAGGGGTCGGTGGGGCAGACGTCACCAAAGTCGGGTTCCACAAACAGCTTCTCGATCTTGCCGTCGTTGACAATCATGGAGTAGCGCCAGGAGCGCATGCCGAAGCCCAGATTGGACTTGTCGACGAGCATGCCCATCTTGCGGGTGAATTCGCCATTCCCATCGGGCAACATTTTGATGTTCTTGGCACCCACATGCTTGCCCCAGTGGAACATGACGAACGCGTCGTTCACTGATACGCAGTAGATATCGTCCACGCCCGCAGCCTTGAACTCCTCATACAGCTCCTCATAGCGGGGCAGGTGGTTGGAGGAACAGGTTGGAGTGAAGGCGCCGGGCAGGGAAAATACAACCACCTTTTTGCCGCCGAAGATATCGTCGGTGCTGGTGTCCTGCCAGCGGTAGGGGTTTTCGCCGCCGACGGATTCGTCGCGCACGCGGGTCTTGAATACGGTGTGTGGTACTTTTCCAGTAGCAACCATGATGACTCCTCGTAGGTGTTGGCATTGGGCGGCCGCAGACAGCTGCTGCCGACGTGGGGCCATAGTAGAGGCTATCTGGTGTTCAGTATATTGGAATATTCTGAATCCTATCTTCCATTAACTAGAATCCTCCTCTCAAAACCCCGGCAGTGCCCGCAGGGCGTGAACCGTGGATACGTCCTGGGAGCGCCCGTCGCCATGGCAAACCGCGCACTGTTCCACAACTTCACCCCGGTCAATTGACTGCTGGCTGGTGGCAAAGCTGGCGCCGTTGCTGCTCATGTGTGCCTTGGCAACTGCATCGTCGTGGCAACCGGCGCAGGCGGTGGCCATGGGCGTGGCCACGGTGTCGTCCCGCGGATCCTCGCGGTTGTCCCCGGTGTTGACGGTCGTGGCCAGAACCCCCTCGGCCAGTGGCAGCTTGTAGCCGTCATCGGTGTGGCATGCCAGGCAGTTATCCAGGCGCCCAGGGTAGTGCACTCTGTCCTCGTCGTACACGTAGGTGGTAAAGCCGCGGAACCCCACGATCTGCAGCGGATTCTCGCGGATGGAGGGCGCATGGATAGCGTGGATCATGGACTTGAAGTCCAGTGACTCTTCCTGCTTGCCGTCGGTTGGTGCGGATACGGCCGTGCTGCGCACATCCCTGTCCGTGTTGCGGGGGTTATGGCAGGTGACACAGCTATCGATATTGTCGGCACGGTTGCTGCCGTGGAATACCAGGGAGCCATGGCAGGCCAGGCACTTGTCCAGCTCCACGGACTGGCGGCGTGCTACGGGTATACCGTCGGCCTCGTCAATGGAAAAAAAGGCGTGGGCATCGCCCACCGGCACGTTGGTGAGCCTGCCCTCACCTTCGAGGTCCACGGCTGCGCGCCCTTCGACAATGGCGATACCGCTGCCCCCGGCGGCGATGCCCGGTGCGACATTCTCATCCGGCACGGGCAGCGTCATCGTGACTGTGTAGCTGCCGTCGCCGCTGGGCACGGCGGCGGACAGGGCGCTGGTTGCGATGGAACTGGCGGCGGGGCTACTGTTGCCGGTGTTGTGGTAATCGCGCGTGTCCCAGGCCAGGCGCACATTCAGCGAGCTGCCGGGCTGGCGCCAGAGCGGATCGTTGGCAAGGTCGTAGTCATCCCCGGTAAGCGGATTGCGGAGACGGAAGCTGACCCGGGCGTTTTGCCCCGGACCGCTGTTCTCTATGTCCAGGACGGCGGCCTCGAAAGCCTGTCTGGCCTCGTTGAACGGGATGCGATGGCTGTCGGCAATGCTGCCGGCCCGGCCGCCGACGGCGTGGCAGCTGGCGCAGCGGGAGTCGTCCTCCTGGCCACCGGCGTGGCGGCTGAAGTCGAAGGTGTCATGACAGCTGCCGCAGGCGGCCATGGAGGAATACTCCGCCCAGTTGTCGCCCTGGCTGGTCAGGAATACGCTGTCGCGATCGCCGCCGGTCGCGGTGCCCGCGTGGCAGTTGACGCAGAGGCGGATGTCCTGCGGATAGCGCAATCCGGAATAGTCCTGTTTGCTGTCCCGGAAACCGTAGATGGCGTACTCGCCACCAGCCTGCACGCTGGGCAGATCGGCGCCCATGTGAATCTTGTGGATCATCACTTTCATGTCCACCGTGTTGCCGCTATTGGCATCGGTGGAGCCCGGGTTGTGGCAAGTGACGCAATAGTCCATCTCAATGCGCCCGCCACCGTGGATCGCGAGCCCGTCATGGCAGCTGTTGCAACTGGCGGTATTGGCGATCTCGCGTCGAAAAATGCCGTCGGTTGCCCCCGTCGCCGGGACAAAGTCGTAATCCGGGTTCGCGGGCACCTGGCCACCGGAGAACTGGATGGCAACGCGGTGGGTCAGGGCAGGGTGGTAGTTGAGGTCAAGACCCTCGGTTTCTGCCTGGGCGAGGATCGATTCCGGCAGCTCGTTGAGGGCGGTGGCGAAACGGTAGCGGTAGCTGCCATCGCCATTGTTGCTGAATTCGCCGTTGCCTTCGGTGGTGGCTCGCAGGCGCGCCTCGGTACCTGGGCCAACACCCGGCTGCTCAATACTGTTGATATAGGACTGCCAGTCACCGGTGAGGTTGCCTTCGGGGGAAGGCGTCAGCTTGGCGATGATAAAGCGCACATTGGCCAGGCTCAGGTCGGTGATGGCGTTGTTGCGTTCGTCGCTGAGCTGAAAGTCCACCAGCGGG
>JBLRXF010000379.1:0-3020 GCA_047920875.1 Haliea sp.
GTTGGTGACATCAGGCCCGTGGCCCGGCAGTTCTGCGCCACTCTTGATATCGGTGTAGACAATATCGCGCAGGGCAGCAAACAGGTGCTCCTGGATGCCGCGAATCATGCGGCCGTCGACAAAGGCCTGAGCCGGCGCATTGAACAATTCCAGCCGCAGACCGCGCGGCTGGGGCACCAGACGCAGATCAAAATCCGAAAAATTCTCATAGATTTCTGCGGCGTCGTCCTTGTTGCTGTCGGTGTTCAGGATTGCCAGGGCGCAGCTGCGGTAGAGGTCGAAAAGCTCGCCGCGGGTGGTGGTAAATGCCTCAATTTCAGCGCGCGAGAGCAGGTTAAGGGAATTGATCGGATTGAGGATGGCGCGGGCCAGCTTGTCCATCTCAGCTGCCCTCGGGGAAATCGCCCCAGTCCCGTGACAGGGGGATTTCCAGCGTGTTGGCACCGTCGCGCAACGGTTGGCCAACCATCTCGTCATAGGCACTCTGCTGGCGCAGGTACAGTGCGGGTGCGGCGACCCCCGCCAGGCGCTGCTTCATCGCCGTGAGATTGCTGGTACGCAAGGGCTTGCCGTCGGACTCCGTGATCAGGAATGCCTCGTCGCCAAACTCCGCGTAGGCGAGATAAATGCTGAAATCCAGCGAGTGCACAACTACCCGGGTCAGACCAACGCTGTTCTGTAACTGCTGCACGGTGATTTTCATTGCTCTCCTCATCATCCCGGAAATGGCCATTTCTACCCTGTTGCCAGGTGGCCGCGGATGTGCCTATTATTGACCCGTCACAAGCTTGACATACAACAGCCTTCAATAAATATAACTATGTAGGAAGCCGTATGAAAACATCGACGCAGCACAGGGTCAGCACGCTCTCAATCGCCATCATTGCCGCCACTGCCTCCAGCCTCGGTACCCACGCCCAGGCCCAACTCGAAGAGGTTATCGTGACCGCACAGAAACGGGCAGAATCTGTACAGGACGTACCCATCGCGATCACCGCGTTTGATGAATCCGCACTGCGCGACAAACAGATCAATGGCTTTGCCGACATGCGCTTTACCGCGCCCAATGTGTCCTACAACAAGGGCAACTTTACCGGCAACAACTTCCAGATTCGCGGCGTGGGCACCAACCTGGTCGCCGCCTCCGCAGACAGCGGCGTCGGCGTGCACGTGAACGAAGTGCCACTGATTTCGCCGCGCCTGTTCGAGACAGAATACTATGATGTCGAGCAGATTCTGATTCTGCGCGGTCCGCAGGGCACACTGTACGGTCGCAATTCCACCGGCGGCGCTGCCAACATGATCACCCGCGGCGCCAGCACTGACAGTTTTGAGGGCAATGTCGAGGGCCAGTACGGCAACTACGACCACAAGAAGATTTCCGGTGCAATCAACATCCCGGTCAATGACAGCTTCGCGATGCGTTTCGCCGGCCTCTGGCTGGATCGCGATGGCTACACCGAGAATCTGTTCACGGGCACCGATGTCGATGGCCGCGACCAGGTGTCCGCGCGCGCGTCGTTCCGCTGGCTGCCCACCGACACGACCCAGGTTGACCTGATGCTGTCCTGGTTTGACGAGGACAGTACCCGCACCCGCAGCCAGAAAACCATGTGTCACAACGATCCCAGCGGCATCCTGGGCTGCCTGCCGGACAAGCTCGATTTTGACGTGCCCAACCCCTCCTCCCAGCTGGCCAACATTCTCTCCTCGACCGCCGTGCTGGGCCCCTTGGGTGTTTTCCCCTTTGGCTCCAACGAGCGGGGCGCGGTGCCCCGGGACCTGCGCAAGGTAATCTCCGAGCGCGACCCGATCTACGAGGCGGACGAAAAACTGGCAACACTGACCATAGCCCAGGAACTAGGCGACTACACCCTGACCTTCGTCGGTGGCTACCAGGATACCCAAGTGCTGTCGCAGATGGACTACCAGTGGACGGTGGACGGGCCGCGCACCGTATCACCACTCCTCCCGTTCGTGGCTCCCACCGCCGCGAGCACTTTCTATGCTGACGGCCGCTTCCCGATTTCGGCACCATCGCGCGAATCCACCGGCATGATCGGCGGCTACATCGATTCCTTCAGCGAGGGCCTGGAGGCCTACGACCAGTCCAACCAGTCCTCGGAACAGCTGTCCGCCGAATTGCGCCTGCAGTCCGACCTTGACGGCCCGCTCAACTTCCTGGTCGGCGGCTTCTGGATGGATGTCGACCTGGACAACCAGTACTGGGTAATGGCTTCCGGCCTGGATTATTTCGCCGCTGTATTCCCCGCCGCCGCCCTGGGCCTGGATGGCCTGGGCTGGGTTGGCCCCAATTTCAACAACGAGACTGCCGATTACAAAATCAAATCCCAGGCACTGTTCGGTGAGGTCTACTATGAGCTCACCGACACCCTCAAGCTGACAGTGGGGGCCCGCTATACGGTTGACGAGAAGCAAATTGAGGATCGCCAGATCCTGTTCAACAACGATCCGGTGACGGGGGTTCCGGTGCTGCAACCCTTTGGTGCGGACCTGCCGATTCCGACGGCCACCCGCCGGGACAAGAATGAGTGGAAGGAAACCACCGGACGCATTGTGCTCGACTGGTCGGTGACCGCTGACACAATGGCCTATGCGTCCTACTCCCGCGGCTACAAGGGCGGCGGCTTCAATCCTCCCTTCGATCCCGTGCAGTTTCCCAGCCAGGAACCCAATTTCAAGCCCGAATTCGTGGATGCGTTTGAAGTTGGCGTCAAGAACACACTTTTGAACAACACCTTGCAGGCCAATTTCAGCGCCTTCTACTACGACTACACCGACATGCAGGTGTCCAAGATCGTCAACCGCACCTCATTCAATGAAAACACCGATGCGGGCATCTGGGGTGGCGAAGCGGAATTCGTGTTCGCACCGTCAGCCAACTGGCTGGTGAACGCCAACATCGCCTATCTCAACACCGAAGTGAAGGACTTCGAGAGCGTGGATACCCGCGATCCCACCGCCGGCCGCAGCGACGTCACCCTGCTGAAGGATCTCTC
>JBLRXF010000380.1:0-3018 GCA_047920875.1 Haliea sp.
CCGCCGAAAATGGTCTGGTCAATCCACACCATGGCCGAGCCGAACATGAAGCCGAACTTGTGCATGAAACCGCTGAAATTGCGGGTGGTGTACAGCTCTTCATGCAGCCAGGAGTTGCGTACCTTGTCAGCGAAGGAGGTCAGGTCCGCGGGTGCCGATTCTCCCTTGGCGAGTGCCTCTACCACGGCCTCCGCAGCCAGCATTCCGCTCTTCATCGCCGTGTGATTACCCTTGATCTTTACCGCGTTCAGCGTACCGGCGTCGCAGCCAATGAGCAGGCCCCCGGCGAAATGCATTTTTGGCAGAGAGTTGAAGCCGCCCTTGGCAATGGCCCGGGCGCCGTAGCTCAGGCGTGACCCTCCCTCCAGATACTTGAGGGTCTCCGGATGCTGCTTCCAGCGCTGGAATTCCTCGAAGGGGCTCAGATGCGGGTTGCTGTAGTTGAGGTCGGTGATCAAGCCAAGATACACCTGGTTGTTTTCTGCGTGATAGAGGAAGGCGCCGCCGCTCGCGCCGCTTTCCTGCAGTGGCCAGCCCAGACCATGCACCACCAGGCCCTCCTGGTGCTGATCGGCGGGGATCTCCCAGATCTCCTTGATGCCGATCCCGTAGTGCTGCGGATCCTTGCCTTCATTCAGGCCCAGTTTGCCGATCAGCTGCTTGCCCAGGTGGCCGCGGCAGCCCTCGGCGAAGAGGGTATACTTCGCGTGCAGCTCCATGCCCGGTGTGTAGCTGTCTTTCTGTTCGCCATCTGCGCCGATACCCATGTCGCCGGTGGCAATGCCCTTGACGCTGCCGTCGGCGTGGAACAGGACCTCCGCGGCAGCAAAGCCCGGGTAGACTTCAACGCCCAGATTCTCGGCCTGCTCGGCCAGCCAGCGACAGACATTGGCCATGGATACAATATAATTGCCTTCATTATGCGTCGGCTTGGGTATCAGGAAGTTCGGCAGCTTGATCGCCTTCTGGGCGCTGGTGTAGAAGAAGAAGCGGTCTTCGGTCACTGCGGTGGGCAGTGGTGCCCCCATGTCTTTCCAGTTTGGAAACAGCTCTGCCAGGGCGCGGGGTTCCAGCACCGCCCCGGACAGGATATGAGCGCCGACTTCGGACCCTTTCTCGACCACACACACGGTGACTTCGCGCTCCTGCTCCTGGGCCAGTTGCATGATGCGGCAGGCTGCGGACAGGCCAGCGGGCCCGGCGCCAACAATCACCACATCAAATTCCATTGATTCACGTTCCACGGCAGCATCCTCTGGTTGCGGGGGCAGACAAGATATTGAATTTCTATCTGATAAAAGCGGTGCAAGTATATAATTTCCAAAGGTTAAAGACCATAAATGCGATGGATGTCGGGTATCCAGGTTGTGTCCGCTACGGTTTATTATGCTGTCACTCCATGCTCTTGACCTGCCGGGGCTTTGGCGGCAACATAGCCGCCCGAACTCAAACCGGTGGCTCGCCGCTCGTGGTCCGGCCCCCGCAACCCACCCGAAACTAGCGTTGGAAATCCTATGAAGGTTCTTGTTGCCGTTAAGCGCGTCGTTGACTATAACGTCAAGGTCCGTGCCAAAGGCGATGGCAGTGATGTTGATCTCAACAACGTCAAAATGGCCATCAACCCGTTCTGTGAAATTGCTGTCGAAGAGGCTGTGCGCCTGAAGGAAGCCGGCGTCGCCACAGAAGTGATTGCGGTGTCCGTGGGTGAAAAGCCCTGCCAGGAGCAGATCCGTACCGCCTTGGCGCTGGGCGCCGATCGCGGTATTCATGTGGAGACAGAAGGGCGCATCGAGCCCCTGGTGATCGCCAAATTGCTCAAGGGTGTGGTTGAGAAAGAGCAGCCCCAGCTGGTCATCCTGGGCAAGCAGTCCATTGACGGCGATAACAACCAGACCGGCCAGATGCTGGGCGCGCTCTGCAATATGGCTCAGGGCACTTTCGCCAATGAAATCAAGGTTGAAGGCGATAAGCTTAAAGTTGTTCGTGAAGTAGACGGCGGCCTGCAGACCATCAGCCTGTCGCTGCCGGCGATCGTTACCACCGACCTGCGTCTGAACGAGCCGCGCTATGCTTCCTTACCCAACATCATGAAAGCCAAGAAGAAGCAGCTCGATGTGTTCACGCCTGCTGACCTCGGCGTCGAAGTCACCAAGCACCTGACCCAGGTCAAGGTTGAGCCGCCGCCTGAGCGCCAGGCAGGCATCAAGGTTGAGGACGTGGCCCAACTGGTCGATAAACTGAAGAACGAGGCGAAGGTAATCTCATGAGCACACTGGTAATTGCAGAGCACGACAACAGCAGCCTCAAGCCCGCCACTCTCAACGCGGTTGCCGCGGCCCAGGCCATGGGCGCTGGTATCGATATCCTGGTGGCGGGTGCCAACTGCAGCGCTGTTGCCGATCAGGCTGCGGCGGTAGCCGGGGTGGGCAAGGTATTGCTGGCCGACAACGCCGCCTACGAGCACCAGCTGGCAGAGAATGTCAGTCTGCTGATCGCCGAACTCGGTGCCAGCTACGACAATATCATTGCACCTTCGACCAGCAACGGCAAAAATACCTTGCCGCGTGTTGCTGCACTGCTGGACGTTGCCCAGATCTCCGACATTATCTCGGTTGAATCTGCCGATACCTTCAAGCGTCCGATCTACGCCGGCAACGTTATTGCCACGGTCAAGACCACCGATGCCAAGCGGGTTATTACCGTGCGTACCACGGCGTTTGACCCGGTAGCGGCGGAGGGCGGTTCTGCCACCATAGAGGCAGTGGCCTCGGTGCACGATGCCGGCCTGTCCACCTTCGTTGGCCAGGAAGTCGCTGTATCCGACCGCCCCGAACTGACCGCAGCGCCGGTGGTGGTGTCCGGTGGCCGCGGTATGCAGAACGGTGACAACTTCAAGCTGCTGGACGGGATTGCCGACAAGCTGGGCGCAGCAATTGGCGCTTCGCGCGCGGCGGTGGACGCAGGCTTTGTGCCCAACGACATGCAGGTTGGCCAGACCGGCAAGATCGTCGCCCCGGA
>JBLRXF010000381.1:0-2994 GCA_047920875.1 Haliea sp.
CCGGTAGCCCAGCTCCTCGGCGTAGTCGAGATCCTGCGGGGTAAGCCCGGCAATGCCCTCGGTATAGACGGAATCGAACTGCAGCGGAATGCCAAACGCAATGGACGCAAGAATCACCAGTTTATGGGCCGCATCAATACCTTCTACATCAAAGGTGGGATCCGCCTCGGCGTAGCCCAAAGCCTGAGCTTCCGCCAGCACATCGGAAAACTCCCGGCGGTGCTCACGCATCTCGCTGAGAATGAAGTTGCCGGTGCCGTTAATGATCCCGGCCAGCCACTCGATGCGGTTACCGGCCAGCCCCTCGCGCAGCGCCTTGATGATGGGGATGCCGCCGGCGACGGCAGCCTCGTAGCGCACCGCCACGTTGTGCTGCGCCGCCAGCGCAAACAACTCGTTGCCATGCTCGGCGATCAGCGCCTTGTTGGCAGTGACCACGTGCTTGCCGGCGCGGATGGCAGTTTCCACCAACTCTCGGGCAACGGTCGTACCACCGATCAGCTCGACCAGAACATCAACGTCAGGGTCCGCAGCCAGGGCAAACACATCCCGACTTACCCGTACGCCGCTGAGGTCACAGGCCGGATTATCCCGGCGGGCGCCAACGTGAACGATCTCCAGGGGTGCCTGGGCGCGCGCAGCAATCGCCTCGGCGTTCTCCCGCAGCAGATTGAATGTGCCGCTGCCGACGGTGCCGAGGCCGCAGATACCTATTCTGACGGGTTGCACGTGGGTATTCCCTGTCTCTGTTTCGGTGTTAGCCATGGGTTCATGCGTGCCCGTCATTGCGGAACATGCGTTTGATATTGCGCAGCGCCTGGCGGGTGCGATGTTCATTCTCGATCAGACCGAAGCGCACGAACCCCTCACCATACTCCCCAAACCCGATGCCTGGAGAAACCGCCACCTGGGCCTCCTGCAGCAGTTTCTTGCTGAATTCGATAGAGCCCAGGGCCTCGTAAGCCGGGGGAATCCGGGCCCAGACGAACATGGTCGCCCGCGGCGGAGTTACCGGCCAACCGAGAGCATTGAGACCGCTGCAGAGCACGTCCCGCCGCGATTTGTACATGGCGTTGATTTCACTGACACAGGTCTGATCGCCCTCCAGGGCGGCTATCGCCGCGACCTGAATGGGGGTAAACATGCCGTAATCCAGGTAGGATTTCATGCGCGCCAGAGCACCCACCAGCTGTTTGTTGCCGCAGCAGAAGCCCACCCGCCAACCGGGCATGTTGTAACTTTTGGACATGCTGAAGAATTCCACCGCAACTTCGCGCGCACCCTCGACCTGCAGAATGGAGGGCGCCACATAGCCGTCGAAGCAGAGGTCGGCGTAGGCCAGATCCTGCACCACCCAGATCTGGTGCTCCCGGGCCACGGCGATGACGCGCTCGAAAAAGTCCAGTTCAACCACCTGGCCGGTGGGATTGGAGGGGAAGCTCAATACCAGCATCTTGGGCCGCGGCCAGCTATTGCGGATGGCGTTTTCCAGTTCCTGGAAAAACTCCTCCTCATTGCCCATGGGTACGTGACGAATGTCCGCGCCGGAGATGACGAAGCCGTAAGGATGGATCGGGTATGCCGGGTTCGGCACCAGAATGGCATCACCGGGGCCGGTGGTTGCCAGCGCCAGGTGTGCGAGTCCTTCTTTCGAACCAAGGGTGACAATGGCTTCGCTATTGGGGTCCAGGGTGACGTTGTAGCGGCGCAGATACCAGTCGCAGATTGCCTTGCGCAGGCGGGGAATGCCCTTGGACTGAGAGTAACGGTGAGTATCGCTGCGCCGGGCAGTCTCAATCATCTTGTCGACGATGTGGCTTGGCGTAGGCTGATCGGGATTGCCCATCCCAAAGTCGATCACATCCTGGCCAGCCGCGCGCGCCTTCTGCTTGAGCTCACCAATAATATTGAATACGTAAGGCGGCAGGCGCTCAATGCGCTGAAACTGGTCTTCCACGGCTCTGGGACTCGCTGGGGCGGCCGCTTGGGGGCCGCGATCTAAAAAAGGTGGCAAACAGTACTGAGTACGCCCTGGACTGTCAACGCATGCTCGCGGCAAGCCTGCCGGAAGATGCGACCGGACCGGATAATCGCTACTGCAAACCCAGTGTGACCATCAGTTCGTCTGCTGACTGATAGCCCGGGATCATCTGTCCCGTGGCGGTAATTATCGCCGGTGTGCCGCGAACGCCGAGGGCTTGCCCCAGCTGGTACTGATCAGCTATCGGCGTATCCTGGCAGACCTTGTCCGGCACCGACTCGCCGTTCTTCAAGCGCGTCAGGATCAGTGGTGGATTCTCCGCACACCAGGCAGTCGCCAGTTTGCGGTAGCCCTCCGAGTCCATGCCGGCACGGGGATAGGCCAGGTAACGCACTTCCACCCCGCGCTTGTTCAGCTCCGGGACTTCCCGGTGCAGCTTCTGGCAGTAAAAGCAGGTGATGTCGGTGAATATGGAGATGTGTGACCGGGTCTCCCCCTCTGCGGGGAAAATGATCATGTCGCCGGAGTCCACAGCAGCGATTTCCTCCGCACGCATGCCATCACGGCGCTTCTCCGCCAGATTGATATAGCCGGCGGGGCCGACGGTAAAGAGGTCGCCGACGATGAAAAACTGTCCGCTGGCATTGGCGTAAACCAGCGGACCCTCCTGAAACTGCACCGCGTACATACCGGCGATTTCACTGGCTTCGATACTGGCAACCTTGAGCCCGTTGGCAGGGCTTTCCAACATTTGCCGCAGAGCCTCGTCAACCTTGGCCGGTACCGGCTCTGCTGCCCTGGCGACAAGGGAAAATGCCGAGAAAGCAACGAGTGCTGCGACGATAAAGGTTCGGTTGAACATGGACTATCCTCTGATTGCTGCGGTTCGGGCCGACAGGATTCGGTTCGCCGCGCCTGCTTGGAGCATGCCGGACCAGACAAGTTCCTCAGCCACGGGGGTGGTGCTTCGCGTGCAGCTCCTGCATCCGCTGCTTCGCCACATGCGTGTAGAT
>JBLRXF010000382.1:0-2994 GCA_047920875.1 Haliea sp.
TCCAGCGCCCTGCGCCTGGCGAGTTCCGTGGCCCGCATCGGCAACCTGATCTTTCTCGCGCCCCTGTTTTCGCTGGTATTGATCGCGACGGTGCTTGGCGAAACGATTCACCCGGCCACCCTGGTGGGACTGGCGCTGATCATTCCGGGAGTGCTGCTGCAGCAGACGGGCGCTCCGGCGCGCGTGCGGGAGAACTGAGCCGGGATGGCGGCACCGGGTCGGGCAGAACCTGCAGTTTTGGCTCCGCGCTATTATCGGGATAATTTTGCGCAGCTGTGCGCCGCCGTGGAAACACTCTACGGTGATCTTTTGCACGCCCCTGAACAGTCGCTACTGGCACGCTGGCGTGATCTTCCGGACTCCGCCCAGTGCCTGTATGTGCGGCTGGTTTCCCGCCGCGGGCCCTGGTTCCGCAGCAGCAAGCTGGCGTATGCCGAAATTGGCGACAATGCCGGGGCTCTGGTCGACCTGGCTGCAGCCGGCCTGCTGGTCACATCCGATGACATCGGGGTGGAGGCGCTGGCCCGGCTGTTCACCGTGGCGGAATGGCGTCGGGCCTTCGCCGCGGAGCTGCCCGCACCACAACCCCGCAGCAAGGCGGATTTGCTCGCCGTCATCGCCGCGCTGCAGTGGCCGGACGCCCGGCTGCTGGCACGGTTGCTGGAGGTCACTCAAGACGAGGTGGTGGCTCCCCTCGGTGGAGACACGGTGGATCTGCTGCAGCTGCTGTTCTTTGGCAATCGGCGGCAGGGGCTGACGGACTTTGTGCTTAGCGACCTCGGCATCGCCCGCTATTACCCGTATCCGCTGGACCGGCGACAGCGTTTGTTCAGCTGTCGCGCAGCAGTCGATGAGTACCGCTACTGGGGTGAGTTGGCCGATGCGCACTGGCTGTTGCAGGATGCGGGCGATGCCGAGGGCCTGGCTCTTCTGGCGGAACAGTTGCTGGCCAGGGCGCCGCGCTTTGCCACCAGCGAGCGAACGTACTGGAAGCTCTGCAATCGTCTGGCCCGCAACCTGGAGCGTAGCGGCGAGCTGGCGCTGGCGGCGCAGTTGTATGGCCTAAGCCAGCTGCATCCGGCGCGGGAGCGCCAGGTCCGGGTGCTGGAGAACCTCGGCCACTGCGCGCAGGCGCTGCAGCAGTGCCGACAGCTTGCGGAGATGCCCTGGTGCGAAGAAGAGCGCGATGCAGCGCAGCGGATTCTGCCCCGGCTCTTGCGCCAGCTTGGGCAGCCGCCGCCACCAAGGCGGCGGGATCAGCCGGCGATTCTGGATCTTGTCCTGCCGAAGGTTGCATTCGGTGTGGAGCTGGCTGCAGCAGGGTGTCTGGCCGCTGACTGGAATGCCGTTCACTATGTCGAGAACGCCTTGTTCAACAGTCTCTTCGGCCTCGCTTTCTGGGAGCAGATTTTTGCGCCCGTACCCGGTGCTTTCCACAATGCCTTTCAAAGCGTCCCTGCCGACATGTACCAGCAGAGCTTCTATCAGCGACGCCAGGCACTGCTCGACGCGCGTCTGGCCGAACTTGCCAGCGCTGATCTCTGTGTGGAATTGCTCGCGGCCCTGCGCCAGTTCCGGGGTTATGAGTGCCGCTGGATCAGCTGGCAGCTGCTGTCGGCAACCCTGCTTGAGCAGGTGCTGGCCTGCGTACCTTCCGGGCACCTGCTGGCGATCTGGCAGCGGATGCTGTTTGACCCTGGTGAGAACCGACGGGGATTTCCCGATCTGATCGCCTTGGGCGACGCGCCGGGTCGCTATTGTCTGCTGGAGGTGAAGGGCCCAGGTGACCAGTTGCAGCACAGCCAGCGACGCTGGCTGCGTTTTTTTGCGCAGCGGGGAATACCCGCCTGCGTGGCTCGGGTGAGCTGGGCCGATGACTGAACTGCTGCTAACAGTGCGTGAGCTTGCATTGTTCTGCCACCGCCGTGGTGATATCGATCATCGCTTCACCCCTTCACCCACCGGCAAGCAGGGGATTGCCGGGCATCAGCGTATCTTCGGCAGGCGGCCGGCATCGTATCAGCGCGAATTTGCGGTCGACTTCCGCCGTCCAGGAACCCCTGCCCTGCATTTGCGCGGCCGCGCCGATGGCTACGACCGCGAGCAGCAGCTGGTCGAGGAGATCAAGACCTGCCGCATCGACCCGGCGCAGATTCCCGAGGCTGTGAGCCGTCTCGGCCTGGCTCAGGGCCGTTTGTATGCTGCCATGATCGCCGCACAGGATGATCTTCCAGGCCTGAGCGTGCGGCTTACCTGGCTGCAGATCGATACCGATGACGAGTATGCATTGGAGCAGGCGTACACCCGCGCCGAACTGGATGCCTTCCTGGAAGACAGTCTGGAGCGTTACGGGGCATGGCTGATGCTGGTGGCACGGCGCCGGGCTGCGCGCGACGCGAGCCTGGAAGGCCTGTCGTTCCCGCACCCGCAGTTTCGTCCCGGCCAGCGTGATCTGTCCGAGCGCGTCTACAAGTGTATACACCAGGCGGGGCGCCTGCTGCTCGAGGCGCCTACGGGCATCGGCAAGACCGCGGCTGTGCTCTATCCGGCGCTCAAGGCACTGGCTCGCGGCCGCCACGACGGTATGGTGTTCGCCACCACCCGGATCAGCGGCCGGCGCGCCGCGCAGCAGGCCATGGCGCGCTTTGCCGAGGCGGGCTATGCGGGCAATGCGCTGAGTCTGATGGCCAAAGAGCAGGTCTGCCTCTCTCCTGGCCGCGCCTGTCACGGCGACGACTGTCCTTATGCCCGCGGCTACTATGACCGCTTGCCGCAGGCCATGGAAGACGCCCTGGCCGAGCCGCTGCTGGACCCGAAGCGGCTTGCGGATATTGCCCGCCGGCACGAGGTCTGCCCCTACCAGCTCAGCCTCGACTTCGCGTCCTGGGCTGATGTGATTGTGGCGGACGTGCACCATGTGTTCAGTCCCACGGCCAATCTGGCGGACCGGCTCATTGAGGACGGGCGGCGCTGGACGGTATTGCTCGACGAGGC
>JBLRXF010000383.1:0-2988 GCA_047920875.1 Haliea sp.
CTGTCGACCGCCTCGCGGTCAATCCCCTCCAGGGTGGCGATGGCATCCGCGCACACGCCCTGATGGGGCTGCGGGTGCTTTTCCCGCAGGCGCAGGTTGTCGCTGTCGATAAAGGGCGACTGGCTGGCATCCTGGCCGAAAGTGGACATCATCTCGCAGCCGCCGCCGATGACCAGGTCTTCCATGCCGGACATGATGGAGGCCGCGGCCATGCTCACCGAGGTGATGCCCGAGCCGCAGAAGCGGTCCAGGGTCACGCCTGAGGAGCGAATATCGTAGCCTGCGTCCAGAGCCGCCATGCGGGCGAGGTCGGCCCCTTGCTGGCCGCGCTGGGTGCTGGTGCCGAAAATGATGTCATCGACCTCCGCCGTGTTGAGTTTGTTGCGCTCTGCAATTGCCCGCAGCACCGTGGCTGCCAGGTGTTGCGGGTGCTGGTCGGCAAGGGCGCCCTTGCCTTTTTTGCCGATGCCGCGCGGGGTGCGGCAGGCATCAATAATCCATGCTTCTGACATTGTCGTGTTCCTGTGTTAATCAATGATGGTAGGTAGCGGCTGTGCTCAGCGGCCTTTCCACTGCGGTGCGCGCTTCTCGGCAAAGGCGGTGGCGCCCTCGATGGCGTCTTCGCTGGTGAAAATCGGCTGCACGATCACGCTCTGCTTGGCAAACATCTCGTCATTGCTCCAGTCCTGCGCCCGGTCAACCACCTGCTTGCTGGCCGCGACCGCCAGCGGGCCATTGGCGGCGATCTTCTTTGCCAGCTCCTTTGCTGCCTGCAGGGCCGTGCCAGAAGGAACAACCTGATTGATCAGGCCCAGATCATAGGCACGCTGGGCGCTGATGAAGTCGCCGGTCAGCGCCAGCTCCTTGGCGATGCGCGAGGGGATCTGCTTGGGCAGCTTGGCCAGGCCGCCGGCACCGGCCGCCAGGCCGCGCTTCACTTCCGGGATCCCGAATTTCGAGTCTTCTGCGGCCACAATCAGGTCGCAGCTGATCGCCACTTCAAAGCCTCCTGCCAGAGCGTAGCCTTCCACTGCGGCGATCAGGGGCTTCTTGCCCATGTACTCACAGAGTCCGGCGAAGCCGCGGCCTTCCACAATGGGCAGTTCCCCGGTGACAAAGGCCTTCAGGTCCATACCCGAGCAGAATGTGCCACCGGCGCCCGTGAGAATGGCGACCCGCAGTTCTGGGTTGTTTTCAAGTTCATCAATGGCAGCGGCAACGCCCTCCGCCAGCGCCTTGTTGGCAGCGTTCTTGGCTGCGGGCCGGTTCAGGGTAATGGTGAGAATGCCATCGGCGATTTCAGTCAGTACGGGTTGTTCAGACATGCTGGGTCTCCATGCGTTGGTTATAGGCGTAATGACGCCCGCCGATGATACTGCGGCGGGCGCCGAATGAGTAATCGTTTTGCGCGGTGCACAGCCCCGAAACGTCTCCGCCGGCCAGCCACAGCCGCTCAGGCCGGGGTAAACACCGGCGCCATAAAGGCGGCGCCCTGCAGCCGCTTTAGCTCGCGGAAGCATACCCTGACCGGCATGTCGCAGCGCAGGTCCTGTGCCTCACAGTCCACCAGCCGGGTTACCAGGCGGATGTCGGGGGCTTCCCGTGGGCTGACCAGGGCGCTGATATAGGGTGTGGCGAAGTCCGGGTTGATGGGCCCTGACACGTGGCTCCAGGCGATGAGGGTCGCCTCACCCGAGAGCACCTGCCAGTGCAGTGCGCCTCCGCAGCGCTCACACTGGGGGCGTGGATACCAGACCGCCCGGTCACAGCCGGCACACCAGCTCACTCGCAGTTCCCCCGCCAGGGCGCCCGCCCAGAAGCCGCCGGTCAGCGGGTCCGATGGATCTGGCTGCATCATTGTTCACCTCGCCTGAGGATCAGAGTTGAGCCTTCGTCGGCGGTGAAGCCGGCGTAGGCAGCGATGCGGGCATCTTCCACCTGGTTGGCCGCAGTCCCGCGCAGCTGTTTTACCAGCTCCACCACGTGGGAGATGCCCAGCAGGTAGCTGTGGGACAGCAGGCCGCCATGCGTATTACAGGGGATGCCGCCCAGCCGCCGGGGCCGCTGGTAATAAAGCCTGTCGTCCTGAATGAAGTGCCCGCCCTCGCCCTTGGGGCAGAAGCCCATGTCTTCGATCTGCATGAGGGCGGTGCTGGAGAAACAGTCATAGACCGCGATCACATCCACCTCGGCGACTCCGGTGTCCGCCATGGCGAAGGCCCAGGGTGCGGCAAAGGTCTGCGGGGTCGCGGTGATCACCGGCTGCTGGCTTATGTAGGGCGCGCCCTGGACGCGGCCGTGGCCCACCCCGGCCACCAGCACGAGCGGCCGGGGCATGTCCGCGGCCAGCGCCGCCGGGCTCATGACCCAGGCTGCCGCGCCGTCGGAGATCAGGCAGCAATCCTCTACCCGCAGCGGGTCTGCCAGCGGCGCTCGCGCCAGGTAGCCTTCCAGGGTTAGCTCGCGTGCGCGCATCACGGCGTCAGGGTGGTGGTTGGCGTGGCGGCGGAAGGTCAGGGGCAGGGCAGCCAGCTGCGCGCTGCTGAGGCCGTACTCGTGCATGTAGCGGCGGGCGAAGGTGGCAAAATACACCGGTTGCGGATACCAGCCGAAGGGCACTTCGAAGCGGGCCTTCATGTCCTCGCCCGCGTGCCAGTCACCCGGGGTGCCGGTGCCGGCGGCGCGGCGGCTGGCCCAGTCCACTGCGAACACGTTGACAATGTGCCGCGCCTTGTCGGCGCGCATGGCGAGGGCTGCGGTGTGGGCGCAGGTGGCGGCCCAGATCATGGCGCCGCCCTCGGTGGAAAACCACAGGGGCTGCGAGGTATGGAAATGTTCGTGGAAGTCCTCGGGCCGCAGCTGCTCGTGGATTCCGGCCGAAACCATCAGGCCGTCGATGTCAGCGGGGCTCAGGCCGGCATCGGCAATCGCCGCCGCCACGGCCTCCAGCGCCATGGCCTTTGCACTGCGGCCGGAGGGGCCGCTGAC
>JBLRXF010000384.1:0-2987 GCA_047920875.1 Haliea sp.
GGTACCCGAGGGCATCCTGCCGAATATCGTGTCCTCCAGCGGAGTGCTGGCCCTCACCCGCGGTATCCCGGGACTGCCCGACGGCATTCCCATTGCCGGTGTGGCGGGCGACCAGCAGGCGGCCCTGTTCGGCCAGGCCTGCTTTACCGCTGGGGACGCCAAGTGCACTTTTGGCACGGGTTCCTTTATTCTCATGAACACCGGCTCCGAGCTGCTGCAGTCCCGCTCCGGGCTGCTCACCACCGCAGCCTGGCAGCTGGGCGAGGGCAAGCCTGTCTATGCCCTGGAGGGCGGCGCCTTTGTCTGCGGCGCGGCGGTACAGTGGCTGCGGGATGGATTGCAGATCATCAAGCGTTCCGCAGATGTGGAGGCCCTGGCAGGCACGGTGGAAGACGCTGGCGGCGTGGAGTTTGTGCCGGCGCTGACCGGTCTCGGCGCGCCGCACTGGGCCCCCGAGGCGCGCGGCAACCTCAGCGGCCTGACCCGCGGCACCCAGCGTGGACACATTGCCCGCGCCACACTCGACGCCATGGCGCTGCAAAACGCGGATATCCTGCTGGCCATGGAGCATGACCTGGGCAAGCGCATGCGCCCCCTGCGGGTGGACGGCGGCGCTGCCGCCAATAATCTGCTGATGCAGATTCAGGCGGACGTGCTGGGCCGCAAGCTCATCCGGCCGCAGGTTATCGAGACTACCGTGGCCGGTGCCTGTTATCTGGCGGGGCTGGGCGTGGGACTGTGGTCCGGCTCTGGCGATATCCGCAAGATCTGGGCCGCGGACCGGGAGTTCAAGGTACAGCTGTCCGCCGGTGCGCGGCGCCAGCGTCATGCCTCCTGGCAGACCGCTCTGGCCCGCACGCTCCTCTGAACATTGTTCAATGGCTGACATCCTCCCGTTTCGCAAACCGTCCCTGCAGGAGAAGCACAAGGGCAATACCCTGTGCCGCCACGGCCATCACAAGTGGGAGGTGGACAAGGCGAAGCAGTTTGACGTCAAGCAGGGGCGGCTGGTGACGGTGTATCGCTGCACCCGCTGCGATCAGCAGAAGGTGAAGGCGCACTAGCACTGCACAGGAGATGGATGGATGACCAGAACACAGGCCGGGGTGCTGGCCATTGCTGCGGTTGTTGCACTGGGTGTTGGCCTGCTGACCTCGGGCAATGGGAAACAGGGTGCGGTATCCAGGGCAGTCCCCGGCGCCGAACAGGTGTCCGCGCTGCCGGCGGCGGATCTGGTGATTCGCAACGCGCGCATTTATACCCAGAATCCAGCGCAGCCTGAGGCCACCAGTGTTGCGATCCTGGGTGGTTCGATTGTCGCTGTCGGCGATGACACTGCGACGGCAGCGTTCATCGCTGGCAGCACCCGCGTCATCGACGCCGGGCAGGGCATGCTGCTGCCGGGATTCCACGATGCACATGTGCACCCGCTCTCCGCAGGTGCCGCACTGCTTGGCTGTTCCTTGAGTGAGGCGGCCTCCGAGGCTGCAATGCTGGACATCCTGCAGGGCTGTGCCGCCACGCAGGAAGACGGTTGGCTGGTGGGCCTGGATTTCAACCTGGGGCTCTTTCCCAATGGCAATCCACACAAGGCGTCGCTGGATGCGCTGTTCCCCGCGCGCCCCGTCTATCTCACGGCTTCTGACGGCCACTCGGCGTGGGCCAATTCTGCGGCCCTGGCGCTGGCAGGGATTACCGCGGACACGCCCAACCCGCCGCAGGGGGTCATTGAGCGCGATCCCGCCACCGGGGACGCCACCGGTACCTTGCGCGAGACAGCCCAGGCACTGGTCGGTGATCTGCTGCCTGAATCCACAGCCGAGGAAGATCTTGCGGCCCTGCGCGCGGCCCTGCAGTACATGCACAGCCGGGGCATTACCTCGTTCATCGACGCCGCGGCAGGCGAGCGGCACTGGCGTGCCTACCAGACGCTGGCCGCCGCTGGTGAGCTGCAGGCGCGGGTGCGCACTTCCCTGACTCACGGCACCTTCAGCCAGCATCCTGGCGAAGAGTTCGAGGTGGCGCTGGCGCGGCGCGCTGAGTATGCCGGCGAGCGGCTCAACACGGATGCGGTAAAACTGTTTGTCGACGGCGTCCTGGAAGGCGAGACGGCGGCCCTGGTCGCACCGTACCTTGGTGACCCGCCACACAGCGGCGCAATCAACTTCGACCCGGAGGAACTCAAGGATATCGTCACCCGCTTCGACGCCATGGGCCTGCAGGTACATGTTCACGCTATCGGCGACCTCGGCGTGCGCACCGCGCTGGATGCCTTCGAGGCTGCGCGCGAGCGCAACGGCGAGCGCGACAACCGGCACCATATTGCCCACCTCCAGCTGGTGCACCCGGAGGATTTCCCGCGCTTTGCCCAGCTCAATGTCAGTACCACGTTCCAGGCGCTGTGGGCTTACCCGGACAGCTACATCACCGAAATCAACCTGCCGGCAGTCGGGGCTGAACGGGTAGAGCGCATGTACCCGGTGCGCAGTCTGCAGCAGGCTGGCGCCCGTATCGTCGGCGGCAGCGACTGGTCGGTGTCTTCGGTGAATCCAATGGATGCGATCGAGACCGCGCTGCGCCGGCAGGACCCCGACGATCTCGTTGCGGGCACGCTCAACGCGGGTGAGGCCGTCACCCTCGACACCATGCTCGCGGCCTATACCCGCGATGCCGCCTGGCTCATGCATCAGGATGACCGGGCCGGCAGCATCGAGGTGGGCAAGCGGGCTGACCTGGTGCTGCTGGACCGCAACTTGTACGACATTCCCGTCGAGGGTATCAATGCTGCTACGGTGCAGCTGACGCTGTTCGAGGGCGAAGTGGTGTACGAGGCGAGATAATCGGCCTCGGCTGCGTTCGCCCCCTCACCCGCGCTGACCAAAGAAACTGCAGCGGATTTAGACGGCCCAGCTATACTCAGGCTTCCAGTGTCGGTTTCGCAGGGGGCGTGACCGTGAATCTGATCCAGCTCGCCGTGCGCAACCCGG
>JBLRXF010000385.1:0-2966 GCA_047920875.1 Haliea sp.
CGCGGATTAAGGCCTCAGCGAATACGGAGGTGCCCGGATCGCGCTCGCTGGCGAGGGGAAAGTCCTGGCCGGAGGTCAGCAGCAGGCGCGACTTGTTGGGGAAGCGCAGGCCGATGTAGGCGTCAGTGAGCAGGGCATCGCGGCCGCTGGCCAGCAGGAACGCCGGGTTGTCCGCCAGCAGGCCGGCGAAGGCGGAGTCAGTGACCACCATGATGCGCCGGGCAGGCAGACGGGCGAGGTGACTGCTGACCTGCTCGGTGGGTACCCAGAAGGTGTCGTTGGGTGGCGGTTCGGCGTTGATCGGCAGCCAATAGCCCGCCTCGTAGGCGCCCACCGGCCTGCGGTTGCCGTAGCCTGCGTAATAGATAAGCAGGTTGTCGTTTTCCTGCAGCACCTCGTTGAGCTGGTTCAGCGCACGCAGAACACCGACATCGCTGGTGTTTTTCAGCACCTGTACCGCAAAACCGTACTTGTCGCTGAGCACCCGGGCGATCTTGTCGACGTCGGAGGCCGGGGTTTGCAGGTCGTCCAGGAACTCGTAGCTGCCGTTGCCGATGACCAGGGCGTAGTAGCGGCCGTAGTTGCGGCCATCTTTGGAGACGTCGGCGCCAGGTGTTGCAGCACTGGTACCGATACTGACCAGGCCGCTGTCCAGCAGGGGCTCCGGCGCAGCCCTGGGAGCGGGAGCCGGCGCTGGCGCCGGGGGCGCGCCGGCAGCCTTCGCAGCTTCTGCTTCGGCCTTCGCCGCGGCAGCCTCGGCCCGGGCCTTCTCGCGCTCGGTGCGCGCCTGGGCCATCTGCTCGGCGAGGGTAACGTTCTCCGCCTGCAGGGCCACGTTCTCCTCGGCCTTGGCCAATAGTGCCTGCTCCGCGTCGGACTTGTACACCAGTTGATCATCGGCCAAACCCCAGGCCTGGCGATACCAGTTCAGGGCCAGGGCCTTGTCCTGGGGCACGCCCTTGCCGGCTTCATAGAGCGTACCCAGGTTGAACTGCGCACCCTTGTGGCCCTGCTCCGCCGCACGCTTGAACCAAAGGGCGGCGACCTCATAGTTGGGTTCGGTGCCGAGGCCGCGTTCAAAAATTTCGCCGACAGAGTTTTGCGCATCGGCATCGCCCGCCTCGGCCGCAGGCAGCCAGACCCTCAGCGCGGTCTTGTAGTCCGCCCGGTCGAAGGCTACATACTCACCGCCGCGCAGGCGGCAATCCTGGGCCGTGGTGCGAGTGGGTCGCCGCGGTGTGAGATAGGTGGAGTTGCCCAGCTGGCGTACCTGCCCGGGCAGCAGGCAGTCTACAATGTACAGATCGGCAACCGCCGCACCCTCAGGGATCTCGATCGAGCCGCTGGGGCCGCCAGCACAGGCGGCAAGCAGGGCAGAGGCCGCGGCGGCCAGGAGAACCTTGCGCGTCTTGCGGCCGACTGCGGGCAGAGGGAGCGTAAATACACTGGTCATGGCAAGGAAACCCGCTGTTACTTTCATGGGAGCTTTGAACATAGTTCATTCATGGTGTGGCCACAAGCGCCCGTGGCTGCTTTTACTTATCGTGCCTCTCCTCGCCGCCTGCAGCGGCACTCCCGACGCCCGGCAGCTTGCCGACCGACATGGACTCAGCTTCCGGCAGGTGTCGGGAGGCCCCTTTCTGCTCCCTGTGCTGGCAGACCCTGACCTGCCGCAAGGCGGGGCACTGCATGTGTACATTGCAGGTGACGGACGCCCCTGGCTCAAGCGGATGCGGGCCCGAAACCCTACCGGGCGCAGCACCCTTGCCCTGGAGCTGATGTTGGCCGACCCGCATCCCGCGCTGCTGCTGGGCCGACCCTGCTACTACCAGCGTGGAACACCCTCACCACCCTGCGAACCAGGCCTGTGGACCGACGGACGCTATTCACAGCTGGTCGTGGATGCGCTGGCGGGCGCGATGGAACAGCTTGTCGCCGCGCATCAGCCGCAAACCCTGCTGCTGGTGGGCTATAGCGGTGGCGGTGTACTGGCGCTGCTGGTGGCGCAACGACAGACGCTTCCCACCACAGTGGTGACCGTAGCCAGCAACCTCGACACGGAGGCCTGGACAGAGCATCACCGGCACCTGCCCCTGGCGGGCTCCCTCAACCCGGCACTGGAAGTTGTTCAGGGCGCCACCTTCAGACAGGTGCACCTCGCCGGCGCCCTGGATACGGTGGTACCGCTCGCCACCACCATCCGCTACCGGGAGCATCACCCCGAAGCGCGCTACCTGGTGCGCGAGGAATTTGACCACCGCTGCTGCTGGGTGCAGGAGTGGCCGGACTTGTTGCGTGACATACTGGGCGCAGGGGCCTGACAGCAACGCGGGGGCCGCGGGACACCAGCGCCTGACCGCCCTAGTTCGCGACTGACTGCGCCCGCAGAGTAGCGCGCAACTCTGCCAGCTGGCGGTTGTTGGCGAGAAACTCGTTCTCCTCGGCGTAGGCATCCATCAACTTCAACAGATACCCCTGCTGCCGCGGTGTCACCATGCGCGGCGCCACCTCCACCAGATGCTGCACCAGCATCCGCAGGCCGTTTACCGCCTCCGGGTTGCGAGGATGCAGTGCGTAGGCGGCAATGAAGTAGCGGGAGGCACCGTCCCAGTCCGCTATCTCTGCCGACTGCTGGCCGCGGTCAATGTGGGAGCGAAATTCGTTCTGGACCTGTACCGGCAATTCCGCAAAGGGCACTGCTGGCCCCTCCGGCTTGCTCGCTTCCCAGGCAAAATAGCCGGAGACCAGCGCCAACACCAGGACCATGGCGACAAGCATCCGGTTGCGCCTGCTGGTGCCGGAAAATTCCTTGAGGAACTGCTCCGCGGACGGCGTGCGATCGACACGCTCGAGCGCGATAGCCCCGGCAATGGCGCGCCACTGATGGCGCTTGAGGCCCTTTATGGGCTGCGGTTTCAGGCCTTGCTCCAGGGCGTCCAGGGCGGTTCTGCCGCCATAGGGGTGGG
>JBLRXF010000386.1:0-2950 GCA_047920875.1 Haliea sp.
CGGCCGCAGGCCGCCATGCGAAAGAAGCGAACCGGAGCAACGCAGCAGCCGACAGGCTGCCCGTCAAACGAAGCGGACGGAGCCGCGCAGTCAGGCAGCGGCCAAAAGCTCGGCACTAGAGCCAAAGCGCCACAGGCAGTACACTCACCGAATGAACGCCGACTTCCCCGCCACCCTGATCGACCCGTATCAGCGCCGGATAAGCTACCTGCGCCTGTCGGTCACCGACCGCTGCGACTTCCGCTGCGTATACTGCATGGCAGAAGACATGCAGTTCGTGCCCAAGCCCCAGGTCCTGACCCTGGAAGAGCTTTACCGGGTGGCAGAAGCTGCCGTCGGACTGGGAGTGCGCAAGATCCGCCTTACCGGCGGCGAGCCGCTGATCCGCAACAATATCCTGTCCCTGGTGCAGCGCCTGGGTAAGCTGCCCGGCCTGGAAGTACTGGCGCTTACCAGCAACGGTTCTCGCCTGGCAGAGATGGCGGCACCACTGCGCGATGCCGGCGTGAGCCGGATCAATATCAGCCTCGACAGCCTGCAAGCTGACCGTTTCCGCGAATTGACCCGGTTCGGTGACCTGCCGCGGGTAATTGCCGGAATAGAGGCAGCCGTTGCTGCAGGATTTGAGCGCATCAAGCTCAATGCGGTTATCCTAAAGGGGCGCAACGACGATGAAGTACTGGACCTGGTAGCATTTGCCCGCCAGCGCGAGATCGACATCGCCTTCATTGAGGAGATGCCGCTGGGACAGATTGACGAGCACAGCCGGGCACTCAGTTTCTGCAGCAGCGCCGAGCTGGAGCAGCGTATCGGCAGCCGCTACGCTCTGCAGGCGCTGGGGGATCCTGGCGGCAGCGCCGGCCCCGCCCGCTACTTCAGCATGCGCGACAGCCGCAGCCGGGTGGGCTTTATTTCTCCCCACAGCAACAACTTCTGTCACCTTTGCAACCGGGTCCGCCTCACAGTGGAAGGGCGGCTATTGCTGTGTCTGGGCAACGAGCATTCGGCGGATTTGCGCCCGGTGCTGCGCGCACCGGGGTCTGGCCGCACCGAGCTGGAGCGCGCTATCGTCGCCGCCATGGCGCTGAAACCGGAGAAGCATCACTTTACCCACGGCGAGGAACCCGAGATCCTGCGCTTCATGAACATGACCGGCGGCTAGCTGGCACCACGAGGTTTTCACTTGCACACCCAGAACTTTCCACAGCTGGCCTCCATCGAGGTCATAGAGCGGGGCTTTGAATCCTTCGGCTACATCTGCAGCCCGAAGATCGCAACCGCGGTGTTCCTGGCCTTCCAGCTGCGCAAGCCGATCCTGGTCGAAGGGCCGCCTGGGGTAGGCAAGACCGAACTGGCGAAAACTACCGCCATGCTGCTGGATGTTCCCCTGATCCGGCTGCAGTGCTACGAGGGCCTGGACGAAGCCAAGGCCCTGTATGAGTGGAAATACGGCAAGCAGCTGCTGTACACCCAGGTGCTGAAGGAGAAGCTCGGCGACCTGCTGCAGGGTGCCCAGGGCCTGGCGGAATCCGTGGAACGTCTGCACCAGTTCGGCGACATCTTCTACTCGGAACAGTTTCTGGAACCGCGGCCGCTGCTGAAAGCCATGCAGCAGGAGCGCGGCGCGATCCTGCTGATCGACGAGGTGGACAAGTCCGACTACGAATTCGAGTCGCTGCTGCTGGAAATTCTCTCGGACTACCAGGTGTCCATCCCCGAAATTGGCACCGTCAAAGCCAGCGTTTCGCCGATGGTATTCCTGACCAGCAACAACACCCGCGACATCAGTGACGCCCTCAAGCGTCGCTGTCTGCACCTCTACATCCCCTTCCCCAGTATCGAACTGGAGGAGCGTATTGTGCTCAGCCGGGTGCCGGACATCGACCAGCTGCTGCGCCAGCAGCTGGTGACCTTCGTGCACTCACTACGGGACCTGGACCTGAAAAAAGCGCCGGCCATTTCCGAAACTATCGACTGGGCCCGCAGCCTGTTGCTGCTGCATGCCCGCGAGCTGGACGCGGATATCGTGCACAGCACACTGAACGTGCTGCTGAAATTCGAGGACGACATCGACACCGCCACGGCCGGCCTGCGGGACCTGCTGCCCCGCCGCAGCGCCTGACGACCCGGGAGCACCGTGCAAACTCACCTGGTCAGCTTTATCCGCCTGCTGCGCAGCCACGACGTTCGGGTATCACCGGCGGAGACGCTGGATGCGATGGCTGTTGCCGCGACGCTGGGCTACGACCGCCGCGAACGCCTGCGCGACGGGCTGGCCATGGCGCTGGCAAAAACCCCCGCGGAGGAGGCGGTGTTCCAGCACTGCTTCGAGCGTTTTTTCGGCCAGCAGCTGGCGGACTTTGCCAGTACCCGGGAAGAGCGCAGCGCTCTGCAGGAGGCAGAAGAGTCGCTGTCGAGCTCCGAACAGGGGGAAAAGCCGGAAGCCACGGATCGGGCCAGCCCCGATGACCGCCTGCTGGACGAGGCCGCCACTGAGGACGCCGGGTTGCAGGCGCTGCTGGACAGCGAACTCCTGCAGCAGCTGCGGGACAATGACCGCGCGGCCCTGAATCTCGCCATGGGCGAGGCCGCCGCCGGCGTGGGCCTGAGCCAGATCCAGATGTTCACCCAAAAGGGGCAGTACCTGCGGCGCATGCTCGACGCCATGGGCGAGGAGCAGATCCGGCGCGCCATCGCCGATCTGGAGCGGCGCCAGAGCCCGGCGCTGGAGCCCCTCAAACGCTACCGCGATATCCTCCGGGAACAGGTGCGCGACTATGTCGCGCGCGAGTACCTGCTGCAGGCCGAAGGCGACAATGCCCGCTTCATGGATGACATTCTCAGCACCACAAGGCTCAGCCACCTGGAACACCGGCACATGCAGCGGGTTCAGGAACTGGTGCGGCGCATGGCCCGCAAGCTGGCGGAACGCCACGCGCGCAAGCGCCGG
>JBLRXF010000387.1:0-2943 GCA_047920875.1 Haliea sp.
GGCAGGGTCTTGTGTGCAGCGGTCGCAGCGTAGAGGTCATAGATCTCGCCGTTGGAGGTTTTCTGGCCGTCGAACTTGGTGCCATACCAGGACGCGATACCGCGCTCGCGGTAATTGGCCAGGCTGGGCAGGATGTGATACGTCTCTCCGAGCACGGTATAGGGGCTGAGGTTACCCAGGCTGAGAATGGGATCCGGGCGCGGCACCGCGTCCCTGACATCCTCCGGACGAATATGCCGCAGCGGGGGGCCATCCCTGATCGCACCGCGATCCGCGATCGGCGGTGGTTCGGGCCTGACCGGCTCCTCGGACACCGGCGGCCGGGTGGCACAGCCTGCCGCAAGCAGCGCCAAAACGACAAGCAGGAGGACGCTGCGGACAGTCACAGCTGCATCCCCGCTGCCAGCCGCTCGCTCAATTGCTGCACGCTCATCGCATACATGGCACTGTGGTTATAGCGGGTAATGACATAGAAATTGTGCAGCCCCAGCCAGTACTCGTGACCCTCCTCCAGCTCAAAGCGGATCGCCGTTGCCCTGGCGTCGGGCGCCAGTGGCTGTGCACTGCGCAAACCCGCCGCGGCCAGTTCGGCGACGGTGCGCTCCGGTACCAGGCCCGCGTTGAACCAGGCGTCCGGGACATCGGGACCGACCTCGGCAGCGACCACAATGGTTTCACCGCTGCGCCAGCCGTGGCGGCGCAGATAGTTGGCCACGCTGCCGATGGCATCTACCGGATTGTTCCAGATGTCGGTGACGCCATCGCCGTCAAAATCCACCGCGTAGGCGCGATAGCTGCTGGGCATGAATTGACCATAGCCCATGGCACCGGCATAGGAGCCCTTCATCGCCAGCGGATCCATCTGCTGCTCGGCGGTCAGGATCAGGTAGTTCTTCAGCTCCTTGCTGAAAAAGGCCGAGCGGCGAGGGTAATCAAAAGCCAGGGTCGCCAGGGCGTCGATGACCCGGTAGCTGCCGGCGATACGCCCGTAGTAGGTTTCCACCCCGATAATCGCGAGGATGATTTCGGCAGGCACACCGAATTCGGTCTCGGCGCGGGCAAATGTCTCGCGGTGGGCGGCGAAGAACGCCAGCCCTTCCTCCTCGCGCTGTTCGGTGAGGAAGATTTGCCGGTACTCGTACCAGGGCTTCACTCGCTCCGCAGGCCGTGACATGGCCTCCAGGATGGCCTCCTGGCGTTCGGCCTGGGCCAGCACCGCCAGCAGGCGCTCCCGATCCAGCCCCCGTTCCTCGGCCACCAGTTCATCCACCAGGGCCCGAGCCGCGGCGTGATCACCGTAGCTGGCCACCGCCGATACCGCCAGCGACCACAGGTACAGTGCCGCCAGACTTCCTTTCAACGTCGCTCTCATCATGCCCTGACTCTTGTGGAAAACACTGTATTCAACTCTCATCGACGGGAGCCGTTATCCGCCGTGGCCACGGCCATAAGCACGCCAAAGCCCGCCATCAGGGTCACCACCGAGGTGCCACCGGCACTCACCAGAGGCAGCGGTACTCCCACCACGGGCAGCAGGCCCGCAACCATACCCATGTTAACAAAGATGTAAACGAAAAACGTCAGCGTCAGGCTGCCCGCAACCATGCGGCCGAAGTTGCTGCCCGCATTGACCGCAATCCAGAAGCCCCGGAGGATGATCAGCAGGTAGATCGCCAGCAGGACCAGGACCCCGCGCAAGCCGAACTCTTCCGCCAGTACCGCGATGATGAAGTCGGTGTGGCTCTCAGGCAGGAAATCCAGCTGCGACTGGGTGCCCTTGAGCCACCCCTTGCCCTCCCAGCCACCAGACCCTATCGCTGTTTTCGACTGGATAATGTTCCACCCCGCACCCAGCTTGTCGCTTTCCGGGTTGAGCAGGGTGAGGATACGCTGCTTCTGATAGTCCTTGAGCCCGTACATCCAGGCCGGCCAGGAAGACAGGACTGCCAATATCAGCGCGCCGAAGATGTAGCGCCAGCCGATCCCCGCCATGAACAGCACGAACAAGCCACTGGCGGCGATCAGCAGGGCCGTGCCCAGGTCCGGTTGTAACAGGATCAGTGCCGAGGGCAGCCCCACCAGCACGAGGCAGGCCAGCACATATTTGAAGCGCGGCGGCAAAGGGCGCGAGGCCAGATACCATGCCACGGTCAAGGGCATCACCAGCTTCAGGATCTCCGAGGGCTGGAACCGGAACCCTGCCACCTCCAGCCAGCGCTGCGCGCCCTTGGCACCCACCCCGACAAACATGACCGCAAACAGCAGCGCCACCGCCAGCGGATAGAGCCAGGGCGTCCAGCGCTGGTAGCGTTGTACATCCACCTGGGCGGCGACGACCATCACCACATAGGCCAGGAAGAAGTACTGACCCTGACGGATCACCGCCCCCAACTGCTGGCCGGAGGCGCTGTAGAGAACCACAAGACCCAGCCCGGTCAGCGCCAGCAACAACAGCAGCAGCGGAACATCCATATGCAGACGCAGAGCAAGCGGGGTGCGGCGGGACAGGTCACCGCTGCCCCCCGGCAGTTCCAGCCGGCGGACATAATCACCCATCGATGACCTCGTCGTCCGCCAGCAGCCAGGCATCGAGCACCGCGCGGGCGATGGGCGAGGCCGCCGAGGCGCCGCCGCCATTCTCAACGATGACAGCCACCGCGATGGTCGGTGCCTCATAGGGGGCGAAAGCGATAAACAAGCCGTGGTTGCGATGGCGCTCGGCAACATCCGCCTCAACGTAAATGGCGCCCTGGGCGATGCCAATTACCTGCGAAGTACCGGTCTTGCTGGCCATCTCGTAGCGCATGCCCTCGCCGATTTTACGCGCAGTGCCGCGGGCGCTGTGCACAACCGCGCGCATGGACTCGAGCACCGCATCCCAGTGTGCCGGAGCAGCCTCGATCGTGCCCAGCAGCGGGGCCTCCTGTAGCTCTCCACCGATGG
>JBLRXF010000388.1:0-2940 GCA_047920875.1 Haliea sp.
GAACCTCACCGGGGACCAGCGCAAGGATTCGCAGCTCATCGGCCAGTTCGGTGTGGGCTTCTACTCCGCCTTCATCGTTGCGGACCGTGTTGAAGTGCTCACCCGCAAGGCCGGCGAGCCCGCTGATACGGGTGTCCTGTGGGAGTCGCACGGTGAGTCCGAGTTCTCCATCGAGGGCCGCGCCAAGGACAGCCGCGGCACCCGCATTACCCTGTTCCTGAAAAAGGATTGCGGCGAGTTCGCCGATGACTGGCGCGTGCGCAGCGTGATCAAGAAATACTCGGACCACATTTCCGTACCAGTGATGATGCTGGAAGCGGCGAAAGCGGTGGCCGAGGATGCCGAGGAGGGCGCCGAGGCGCCCGCGCGTCAGTACAAGGCGGTGAACGAGGCGACTGCGCTGTGGACCCGGCCCCGCACCGAGGTCAGCGACGAGGAATACAAGGCCTTCTACCAGCATGTTTCCCACGACTTCGACGAGCCCCTGAGCTGGAGCCACAACAAGGTTGAGGGCAAACAGGAGTACACGAGCCTGCTCTACATTCCCCGGCGTGCACCGTTTGACCTGTGGAACCGGGACATGACCCGCGGTCTGAAACTCTATGTTCAGCGCACCTTCATCATGGACGACGCCGAGCAGTTCCTGCCGCTGTACCTGCGCTTCGTCAAGGGCGTGGTGGACTCCAGCGACCTGCCGCTCAACGTGTCCCGCGAAATCCTGCAGCAGGACAGCGCGGTAGACGCCATGCGCGGCGCCCTCAGCAAGCGGGTGCTGGACATGCTGTCGAAGCTGGCGAAAAAGGGCGGGGACGATTACGCCACCTTCTGGAAAGAGTTTGGCCAGGTGCTGAAAGAAGGGCCCGCCGAGGATTTTGCCAACAAGGAAAAGATTGCCAAACTGCTGCGTTTTGCGACTACCCATACGGACGCGGCGGAGCAGGATCAGTCCCTGGAGGACTATGTCAGCCGCATGCGGGAAGGTCAGGACAAGATCTATTACGTGGTGGCAGAGAACTTCAATACCGCGCGCAAGAGTCCGCACCTGGAGGTGTTCCGCAAGAAAGGTATCGAAGTGCTGCTGTTGAGCGATCGCGTCGACGACTGGTTGATGAATCAGTTGCAGGAGTTCGACGGCAAGAAGTTGCAGGACGTTGCCCGCGGTGCCCTTGATCTGGAGGATGACTCCGAGGAGGGCAAGGCCGAGCAGGAGAAGCTTAAGAAAGACAGCGAGGCCCTGGTCGAGCGTCTGGCCAAGGTGCTGGAGGACAAGGTGTCCGAAGTTCGGCCCTCGGCGCGACTCACGGAGTCTCCCGCCTGCCTGGTGGTGGGTGACTACGATATCGGTGCCCAGATGCGGCGTATTCTCGAGGCCGCCGGCCAGCCCGTGCCCGAGAGCAAGCCGATCCTGGAAATCAATCCCGGCCATCCCTTGCTGACAATGCTGGATGCCGAGGCGGATGAGGAGCGCTTTGCCGATCTGGCGCATATTGTGGTGGACCAGGCCACGCTGGCCGAGGGTGGTCAGCTGGAGGATCCCGCCAACTTTGTCAGCAAGCTGAATGCACTGTTACTGCAGATGAGCAAGAGCTGAAAGCTGCCCGACTGGCATGGCTCCGTGCTGTGCCAGTCAATGCTTTGTTCGGAATTCTGCACTGGCAGCGCCCGCTCGGGGATATCTTCAGTGATATGATGTCAAAGGTGTACATGCGAGACGCTGCCTTGGCCCTCGGCCGAAGCCTCGCGCAGTACGCCCACAAGGAGGACTGTTTGATTAACCCGGTAATGATCAGGCGCAGCACGCAGCTGCTGTTGGCTGCGCTGCTGGCCGCCGCGGGGCTCGCCCTTGCACAGGGGGCGGCCTACCATCCGGCTTCCCTCCTGCAGGAGCTGGCAAGCTATCCACACGCCAAATCCATTGCCCGCAAGGTGGAGATTGTGCGCGATCACGAGATCGCCCTGTCCGCTATGCAGAAATCCTCAGGGGACTGGATCTTCCGCAACAGTGAACGTCTGGACGGGGAGCTGACCCGCGAGACCTGGCAAATCATCGACGGCTTCACTGCCCGCGAGGTGCTGGTGAGCCTTGAAGCCCAGTTGGATGCGGCGGGCGCGGCGTTTCTCTTCGCCTGTGACTATCGGGCCTGCGGACCGGGCGCGCAGTGGGCAAGCCGCGTTTTCAACCAGCGTCTACTGTACGGTCGTGCCGACGAGCAGCGCTATCGCGTCTATGCCGTGAACAGCGCCGCTGGTGAGTTCCGGGTGGTCTTGTACAGCGGAGCGCGGACCAGCGACCTCCAGTATCTGCATGTTGACGTGCTGCAGTTGCCAGCACCGGAGTGAGGGTCGGTACTCCGGTGCGAAGCCTTCCCTAGCGGCGTAGCTGCAGGAGAGAGAGAAACTCGTCGCGGGTTTTTTGCTCGGTGCGGAAAGTTCCCAGCATGGCCGAGGTCTTCATCAGCGAGTTCTGCTTCTCCACTCCGCGCATCATCATGCACATGTGCTGGGCCTCAATGATGACGCCCACGCCCTCGGCATCAGTGACATCCATGATGGTCTGCGCTATCTGCGTGGTCAGGGATTCCTGAATCTGCAGCCGGCGAGCAAACACGTCGACAATGCGTGCCACCTTGGACAGGCCCAGTACCTTGCCCGTGGGAATGTAGGCGACGTGGCACCTGCCGATGAAGGGCAGCAGGTGGTGCTCGCACATGGAGTACAATTCCACGTCCTGAACCAGGACCATTTCACTCGAGTCGGAGGGGAACAGGGCGTTGTTGACCACCTCCTCAACCGACTGCCGATAGCCACGGGTGAGGAATTCGAAGGCCTTGGCGGCGCGCTTGGGCGTGTCGGCCAGACCGGGGCGCGAGAGGTCTTCGCCGATTGCTTCGATAATCTTTGCCCAGTGTTGTTCCACGCCTTGTCTCCTGCAATTGCCGC
>JBLRXF010000389.1:0-2925 GCA_047920875.1 Haliea sp.
CGATGTGGCGTTGAGATCCGGATGATTGCAACGGAACTGTCACATACAGCGGCTACACTGGCCGCGGAGCTACACAACAATCACCCGTCGGGGAGACCGCCGATCATGACACGTCCAGCACCCATACTCGCCGGAAGACTACTCACACTGTCTCTGGCGTTCGGGGCCTGCGCGGCCCAGGCCGAGGAACCGTCCGCCTTTCGCTTCGCAATATTCGGTGACAGCGGCTATATCCCGGCTTACGAGGACTTTGATGAGGACGAGGCGCCGTTCACCACCGTAGAGGCCTACCTCGCAGAGGAACGCAGCGCCTGGGAAAAGCGCCACAATCCCGGTGAATTCCGCCCCGCACCGATGGTGTTCGAGTCCACCCTGGGCAGCTTCATGCCCGCCAGCGGGCTGTACCCGGTTGCCTGGGCCATGGAAGACACCTGTGCCCGCCAGGGCTGCCAGTTTGCCGTCATGCTGGGCGACAACGTGTATCCGGACGGCGGCACCCTGGGCGCAGACGCCCGCTTCGACAGCCGCCGTTACGACGATATGCTGCACAAGCCTTTCCAGCGCCTCGGCAAGGGCGTAGCGGATTTCACGATCTACAGCATGATGGGCAACCACGACTGGCGCATCTCCCGCGCAGCAACGATGAGCCAGATGCTGTACCTGCAGCAACACCCCGCCTTCACCATGCCCGATTACTTCTACCGGGTGTCGCCTCCGGCTACCCGCGGCGAGGTGGAGCTGTTTGTCATTGACACCGAAATGCTGCTGGCCAGCACCACCGTCTACAAGGACAAGCTGGCGGCAGACGGCAGCGGCCGGGAAGCCAGCGATGGCGAGCTTGAGAGCTTCCCGGCCCACATCGCGCCACAGACTGACGCGGAGCGCAACATGGTGGCCTGGCTGGAGTCCGCGCTGGCAGACTCCACCGCCCGCTGGAAGATCGTGCTCGGCCACCACGCGCTCTGGTCAGGCGGTGGCAGCAAATTCGAGAAGGCCCGAGCCCTGCGCAAGCTGCTTATGCCGGCCCTTTGCCGGCACGCGGATGCCTATTTTTCCGGCGACGACCACATGCTGGAAATATATACCGACAGCTGCGCGCAGGTCGAAGGCGCCCTGCCGCAACCGCTACCGACGCTGGTCTCCGGCGCCGGTGCCAAGTGGCGCCCGGCGCATCCTACCTTCATCGCCGAGCAGGAAAGAACCTATCCGGAACTGACCACGGTCTGGTCCAAGGGCCCGACCTGGGGCTTCATGTACGTGGTGCTGGGGGGCGATACGATGCGCATCGAAGCGGTCGTGCCCGCCACCGACTTCAGCCGTCAGTCAGCAGTGGAGAAAATCGTCAGCTTTCCCCGCCGCAACCGCTAGCGCTGACGCCCCGTATTGGCTTTACAGCGCACGCACCAGGGCGGCGACCAGGATGCCCGTCGCTATCGCCGGCATAGGCCGACGGAACAGGAGCATCAGCGCAGCGGTGGCCAGCAGCGCCAGCTGACCCGCGGCATCGGCCTTGACTGCAACCGGGACCAGTACAGCGACCAGCACCGAGCCTGCCATCGCGTTGATGAAGCCTTGCACCCGGCGACCCATGGGAATGAAAGACATCAACAGCACGCCGCCAAAACGTGCCAGCAGCGTTACCAGTGCCATCAGGGCAATCAGCAGCAGTCCGCCTCCCCCCTCGATGGCCATCATGTCTTGTCCTCCAGCCAGAGGGCACCGACCAGCCCCCCGGCGAGGGCACCCACCACGACGTGGCTATTCTCGGGCAGCCACAGGTAAGCTGCGTAGGCGGCAGCGCCGCCAACCACCCAGGCCAGCACCGTGCGCGAGCTGCGGCGCCCGGCCAGAACCATGCTGAGCATAAAACAGCCCATGACCATATCCACCCCCAGCGCTTTCGGGTCGGTAATGGCGCTGCCAGACACCATGCCCAGAATGGTCCCCGCGAGCCAGGTCAGCCACAACGCGAAACCGCCTCCGACCAGAGCCCCCAAGGTATTCCTGCCGCTCTGCAGGTCGTTCAGATTCGTCGCCCAGTTGGCGTCCGACAGCAGGATCAGACTGCCGTAGCGGCGTCCCGGAGGCAGCCGGGCCATCCAGGGGTAAAGCGTGGCACCCATCAGCAGCATGCGGGCGTTGATGGCGAACGTGGTCGCCAGCAGGGGCAGCACGGGTACCTCTGCACCCCATATTTCCAGCGCCGCGAACTGCGCGGTGCCGGCAAAAACCGTGGCACTCATGAGCACGATTTCGTGGCCCGGAAGGCCGGCCTGAACCGCAGCCAGACCGAAGGCGGCGCCGAATACCGCAACGAACAGCGATATCGGCAGCAGGCGCCAGAAACCCTGCCGGAATGCCGCCAGCGAGAGTTCGGGGGCTGTCAAAGAAGAGCCAGCCAGGTATCCACAACCACCAGCGCCGCCGGATAATCATAGGCGTCCACAGCCTGCTGCAGCTCTCGCCAGCGCAGCGGGTCGAGAGCGCTCAGGGCACCCGCACTGTCGCGCAGGCAGTTACTGGCCTGGCTATCATCCTCCGCCAGCAGAATGCGCAGGCGCTGCAGTGAGTCAGCCAGTGCTGCGCTGTTCACGTCAGGCTGCGTAGCAGCCGACTCCTCGACGCCAGCAACACGCTGTGCAATCGCGTCCAGCAGCGGCTCAAGCTCGCCTGCAACGGCCTGCAGAGCGGCCAGAATTCCCGCCTGATCGGGTGCATCGATGCCGCAGGCTGACTCGAGCTCTGCCGCCACCGCTGCCAGCGCGTCCGCGCCCACGGTGCCGGCAAGCCCCTTGAGGGTGTGTGCCTCGCGCTGCGCCGTTTGCCAGTCACCCGCTGCAATCGCGGCCCGGACCGTAACCTGGAACTGCCGATTGCTTTGCTCGAACTTGCGCAAAATCCGCTGATAAAGCGCATCGTTGCCCT
>JBLRXF010000390.1:0-2921 GCA_047920875.1 Haliea sp.
GATGCGGCCACAACCTCTGGGACCGAACTGGCACACCGCGCTGAAATTGACATTGTGGACGATGATGAAGATAATAATACGCATGAATTTTCAGAAACGGTCAACGCGCCCGGGCCGAACCTGCGCATCCGCAAGTGGGGCTCCCTGGATGATGGCGGCGGAAATCATGGCGGCGCGCCAGCTCGTCGAGCAGAACCGCGTTGCCCGTCAGGACCGCGCTGCTCAGGGCCTCGGCCGCCTCCACCCGCAGGCGCTCCGGGGTGGCTGCAAATACCCGCTGCGCACGCTGGACCAGCGCCTGCTCGGGGGCGACCAATGGCGGACAGTGCAGTTCATAGAACGGGGCGACCGCCGCCGCATCCGCCCGCGCCAGAGCCGCCAGCAGCTCCGGTTCCGGTGCGTTGGCACCGCTGGCACCCGACACCAGGTGCCAGCGCACATCGATATCATAGTGGGCCAACAGCGGCGCAATGCACTGTGCGGCCAACAGGCTGTAGGGGTCGTCTATCTGGTGAAAGTACTCTACGGTATGGCGCGCGCCGCTGGCTTCGCGCTCGTGCTCTGCCTCTGCGGCGAGCTTCTGCTCACGCTCGGGATCAAGCAGCCGGTTGAGGAGGCGTGAGGTGATCCAGCGCCGCAGGGGAGAAGGATCCATGGTGGCCGCCCCACCCTGTTCGCGAAAAGTCTGCGCCATAAATCCGCTCCCTCTGTGAATGGGTTATGCTTTGGCCGAGGCAATCGAGGATAGCACGCAGCATGCAGGGCTCACAGGCGAACATGACATCACCGCTGCCTCCGGTTGATCGAGATCGGTTACTGGAGACATTGCGCGCAGATGTTCCCGGACTGCAGCTGATAACCGGGGTCGAATCGCAGCGGCCCTACGAGTGCGACGCGCTGTCGCTGTACCGGCAGCTGCCGCTGATCACTGCGTTGCCGGCGACCGTTGCCGAAGTCCAGGCGGTATTGCGCGTCTGCCACGCGCAGTCGGTGCCGGTGGTCGCCCGCGGGGCCGGCACCGGGCTCTGCGCCGGCGCCATGCCCCACCCGGAAGGTGTGCTGCTGGTGCTCAGCAAGCTGGACAGGATTATTGCCATCGATCCCGATGCCCGCAGCGCCCGGGTCCAGCCGGGGGTTGCCAATCTCGCCATCTCCCGGGCTGCGGCAGCGCACGGGCTTTACTACGCCCCGGACCCCTCCTCCCAGATCGCCTGTACGATTGGTGGCAACGTGGCCGAGAACTCCGGCGGCGTCCACTGCCTGAAATACGGGCTTACCACCCACAACCTGCTGGCGCTGACCGTGCTGACCGTCGACGGCGAGGTGATTACCCTCGGTGGCAGCGGGTTCGACGGCCCGGGTCTCGACCTGATGGCGCTGATGACGGGCTCCGAGGGTCTGCTGGGCGTGGTGGTGGAGATCACCGTCAAACTGCTGCCCCGGCCAGAGCTGGCCCGGGTGATCCTGGCAGGCTTCGCCAGCGTCCGCGAGGCGGGAGACGCGGTGGGCGCCATCATCGCTGCCGGCGTCATTCCCGCCGGGTTGGAAATGATGGATCAGCTCGCGATCCGCGCCGCAGAGGATTTCGCCGCCGCGGGCTACCCGAGGGATGCGGCTGCGCTGCTGCTGTGTGAATTGGACGGCACCCGCGAGGAGGTTGCAGCCCAGGTACAGAGAGTCGAAACCCTGCTGACAGAGCGGGGAGCCACGTCCATCAGGGTGTCCTCCGACGAGCGCGAACGCGCGCTGCTGTGGGCCGGGCGCAAATCGGCTTTTCCCGCCGTCGGACGGCTGGCCCCGGATTATTACTGCATGGACGGCACCATACCCCGCGGCCAGGTAGCGGCCGTGCTGGAGGAGATCAGCCGCCTGGCGGACGGCTATGGGCTGGCGGTGGCCAATGTCTTCCACGCCGGTGACGGCAATCTGCACCCGCTCATACTGTTCGACGCCTCCAGTCCCGAGCAGATCCGCAGAGCAGAGGCATTGGGCGCAGACATTCTGGAGCTCAGCGTGCGGGTAGGCGGCTGCATTACCGGCGAGCACGGTGTTGGCCTGGAAAAACTGCGGCAGATGCCAAGCCAGTTCAGCACCGCCGAGCTGCACCAGCTGGAGGATATCAAGGCCGCTTTCGATCCCGCCCTGACCCTGAACCCGGGCAAGGGCATTCCCATCCTCAAGCGCTGCCAGGAGTACCGCGCCCTGCCACCGCGGGAAGCAGCCCTTGACTGACCTGACGCAATCCCTGGGCGAGCAGGTGCGCAGTGCGCAGGCGGCAGGCAGTCCCCTGCGCATTCGCGGCGGCGACAGCAAGCGCCTGTGGCTGGGTCGGCCCTGCGCCGACGATCACACCCTGGACCTTGCCCAGCACCGTGGGGTGGTGGCCTGGGAACCCGGGGAGCTGGTGCTGGTGGCCAGGGCAGGCACGCCAATTACCGAACTGGAAGCACTGCTGGCAACCGAAGGCCAGGTGCTGGCCTTCGAGCCTCCTGCAGGCGGCGGCAAGGCAACGCTGGGGGGCACCCTCGCCAGCAACTGCTCAGGCCCCGCCCGGCCATGGAATGGCGCTGTGCGCGACGCAGTGCTGGGGGTGAAGATGCTCACGGGCTCCGGTGCATGCCTGAATTTTGGCGGCCGGGTGGTCAAAAACGTCGCGGGCTACGACGTCTCGCGACTTCAGGCCGGTGCCCTGGGCAGCCTGGGCGTGATCACCGAAGTCAGCCTCAAGGTCATGCCCGCACCCGAGACCAGCCAGACCCTGGCCCTGACGCTGGATGCGGAGGCGGCACTGGCGTACATGGCCCGCAGCGGCGGGGAACCTGCGCCCCTGACCGGCGCCTGCTGGGTGGATGGACGCCTGTTCCTGAGGTTGTCCGGCGCCGCTGCCGCGGTCGAGGCCAGCGCCCGCCGCTGGGGCGGCG
>JBLRXF010000391.1:0-2910 GCA_047920875.1 Haliea sp.
GTAAGTCAGCGGCGAGCTTGCTCTCACGGGGCTTGCCGATGCGGATGGCGTCAGTCAGAGCAAGTAGTGCATACATTTGCGGGCTGTTGCGCACTGCCAGGGTGGCGGTCTTGAACAAGGGCTCTATTCTCTGGCCCATGGCATTGCCATAGGCGTCGGGCCAGACCAGTAGATTTTCACCGGCAGTCAGCAACTTGCCATGTAAAACCGGGGCCCCAAAGCTGGTTGCAATGCCTCTGGTCAGGGGGCCGGGCTGTGCAGGGAAGACGTATTTGAGCCCGTGCAGGATGAACTCGTACAAAGCTTTGCTGTTGACGCGGGGGATGCCCAGTTCGAGGTCCTTGCTGGCCAAATTAACGGTATAGCATCGTTGGAGCGCCAGGCTAATCTGACTTTTGCTGATACCCGTTTGTTCTTCAAGTGCGCGCGCGGTGTAGCGTGCGAGATACGAGTCCTCGGAGCTTACGTCCTCATTGGGCGCACGTTCGGCCGCATCGGCCCACCCCTGCCAGCCGGTCGGCCAAGGTGCGAGCCTGGTATTGGCGACGATCTTCTCCTGCTGCTGCAAGCAGTAGAGGTAAAGAAGGAGCCCTATGTCTTGACTTTTCATTTTAAACCTCGCCGCCTTGTCCCAAGTCCCGGGACTAGGGACAATGATTTCAGTCCTTTCTAGCAATTACAAGCCTTGCGGCCTCCTTTTGGGGGCCTCCGCGTATTTGAGGGGAGTTTTTGCCGCAGTCTTAGCAAATCCGCACCCGCTTGCCCGCAGCCACGGCCTGCTTCAGCTCCGCTTCCAGCGCCTTGACGAAGTTATCAACATCATCATCGGTCTCCAGGTACACGCCCTGTCCGCTCTGCCGGTGCAGACTGGCGGGGTTGATCTCTACCACCGGCGCGGGCGCAGGGGGGGCGGCAGGAGGAACATCGGCATCACCGACGCCACCAGGCCCGCGGCCCTCTTTGCCGGTGTGCAGGGTCTGCTGCCGCTGCACCTCTTCCTGCCTGGCCTGCTCCAGCGCGTACAGCGCCTCTTCCAGGCAATCGTCGGCAGTCTGCGATTGCAGCATAAAGATGTGCGCGATGCTGCCTTCAGCGTTGGCCTCTTCCTTGAGCAGCTGCAGCGGGCGCAGCAGGCGGTTGCTGAGCTCTGCGGTGGCAATGCCACTCTTGGCTATTTCCGCCTCCAACTGCCGGATGCGCTCGTCGATACGGGTAATCGCATGGGCGCGGCGCTCATTCAGGATGGCGCTGTTCGCCGCCTCGACCGCACTCACCAGGCCGGCCACCTTGTGCAAGTGGGCGTAGGGCGCGTCCATCTCCTCTATCTGCTGCAATTCCGCCAGGGCCTTGCGCGCGGCTTCGTCCTTGTCCAGGGCGTTACGGTTCTTCTCAAAGTGGCGCAGGGCACTCTGCAACTGCTGCCAGCTGTGCAACTGCTTGCTGAAGAATTCGTGCAGGTCGCGATAGTCCTCTTCCAGGTCCAGGTAGTCGTCCTTGCGCTCCACCACCGCCTTGAAGAACTCGAAGCTGTCCTGCAGGGCGAGCAGACGCTCCAGGCTCAGCAGGCTGCTGTCGATCAGCGCCTTGCCCGGCACGCGGCCAATCTCGGCCTTGCTCTTGTAGCTTTTCAGGTTGTTCAGCCACTGCCCCAGATGCTGCTGGTAGAACTCGAACAGGGCTTTCTCTTCCGCAGGGCCCAAAGCATTGAACAGCTTTTGTGTGAGCTGGCGGGCCTCGGCAAGTACCTGCTCGTCGGTCTGGCGTTTTTTCTGCACAGACAGCTCCCGGCGCTTGCGGGTGTTTTCCAGGTAGTCGAACGCCTCTTTGAGGGGCAGGCTGGCGCTGCTGCCGTGTTGCAAGGTAACGCGGCCCGCGGCAGCCAGGCGCGCCAGGATCAGCAGGGTCTCCGCATCGGGCCAGCCGAAGGGCCGCTTGCTGAAGCGCTCCACCAGGTCGGACACCAGTAAGCGCTCATTGCCCCCCGCTCGCAGGTTCAGGTACTGCTCCACCTCCTGCACGGCGCGGGGATTGCCCTCCTCCCCGTCCAGGCTGAGGCCCAGCTGGCCGATGTCGTCCGTGTGCAGGACGGCGTGCACTTCGCGCCACGGTTCCTGCTGCAGCACCCGCAGATACGCCAGCTTGGTGTAGGTGTTCTCCAGCAGATATTGGCAGGCTTCATCAAAGCGACCGGCTAGGCTGCCAGCGGACACCTTGAGCTGCTGCCCCAGGGCGAAGAATTCGGCCTGTGCCAGCAAATCCTCCAGGCGCACCCGCAGGCGCTTGCGGCGCTCCTGGTTCTCGCGACCGCGATCGGCCAGGATCCGGGACAGCTCCGGCTGGCTGCCATCGTCGTTGAGGCGGATAAACTTGTTGGTCTTGAGCCAGGTGCGCAGTTCGCTGAAGAAGCCCTTGTCGTCCGGCAGGCGCACCAGAATCTGGCCCGTACCCTCGGCGCTCTTGTTGATGCAGCCGGCCTCGGTGTAGAGCGCGTAGTCCAGGTCCAGCGGCGAGATCACCTCCAGGCGCAGGTCGGTCTCATAGCGCCCGTCCAGCGTGTGGCCATCGAGATAGCGGCCAATGCTGTAGTCGGTCTTGTTCAGGGGATAGCGGTATTTGTTCCGGTCGCCGTAGAGGTCGCGGAAGATGAGGGTGGCCAGTTCGCGGTTCTCATCGGAGGAGGCAACATCCGTGGCCTTGATCTTGCGGGTGATATCCCGCTCCTCGTTGGTCAGGAACAGGAACTCGTCGCCATTGCGGGTGATCAGGCTTTCCCGCTCCAGGCGCTGCAGGGCTTCTTCGATACGTCGGCGCAGCCCGAGCTTGTCCTCGTCAATCTGCTCTATGCACAGGGTCACCAGGTTATCTACCGTGCCCTTGATCAGGTCCACGTAGCGGATCATGAACAGGGTG
>JBLRXF010000392.1:0-2887 GCA_047920875.1 Haliea sp.
GCCCCCTGGCACCCGGTTTACCACCGGCCTCCACATCGGCCGGATGTCCACAAGGACCCGTCACCGCAGGGCATCATTTCCGGCCCCAACTCCCAGCTAATGCGTCCCATCCTGTCCCGTCCCCGGAACTGAACCTCATCTCGGGTCCGTGGAGTCAGGCTGGCAGCGTGGCCAGTCACCCGGCAGGGGTCCGCGCCGCTGCATGGGGCTTGCGAGGCCGCGGATGGTGTGGCTGAGCTGCTGCGCCGTGCCGTCATTGCCGGTGGCAAACTCAAGCTGGAACTGCAGTCCACCCTGCTGGAAGCTGAAAGCTGTCGCGCCCTCCGAACGCAGGCCCCAGGGCGCGGTATCCGCCCACAGGGGGCCGGCGACCAGGAAGCCGTTGCAGGTCTGGGTGACGAACAGCTCCCGCCTGGGCGCCTCGTCACTGGCGTAGATGCCGATCAGGCGCTGCAGATCCTCCCGGGCTGGGCCTCGGTCTGGCGCTTCCGGCACTGGTGGCGCTGCGGCGGTATTCCCGCTTGCTGCCACCTCGCTCTCCGCAGCAATCTCTGCCGCAGCCGCCTCCATCTCTGCCATCAGTGCCGCCTGCGACTGCAGGGCGGCATCCAGCTCCGCCAAGCTGATGATGGAGACCATCTCCATCACCGCCATACCCGCCTCAAGATTGCCCTCCTGCAGATAGCGCGAGCCGAGATCGGCGAGCTTGTTCACGTCCGGTTCATAGTCTGCGGCGCCGTCTTCCCACAGCTGGGTGAACCGCTCGCGGGCCGCGTCGACGCCCTCGCTCTCTATCAGCCGCGCCACTTCGGTGGACAGGGGGGGGCTGGCAAACGCCAGGCCGGTGCACAGCAGTACGGCTGCCAGTGCAAGACTCAGTGCGCCCGGTGTGTGGATGGTATGCATACCCGAATCACTCTCCCTTGTCCGCCGTTGGGCGCAACCTTAGCCTGCCGCCGATGATGCGTCCATCTCCGCGGAGTCCTCAACCCTGATCAGCCTTCCTCGCCGCGCTCATCACGCACCCGTAACACCAGTGCGCCTGCCTCCAGGTGCCGGGAGTTCAGCTCGAAACGGATGTCGTCACTGCGTCGATGCCTGGTGCCCGTCGTTGGAAGATCCGTGTCCATCGCTGTCCAGTCGGCGCGAACCAGCCGGCCCTCACCGCCGTCGGTATCGCGTATGCCGACTGTTATGGTGTCCTGGAATAAGTGCTCTCCGAAGTAGTGACGGTCGCGGAGCACCCGCCGTTCGCTTACGTAGTGTGGCAACAGGCGCAGGCGGATCTGGAAGTGGGAGTAGCGCTCGCGGCTGCTGGGCCGGCCCGATCGGTTCAGATAGGTTCGGAACAGGGTTTCATGCCCGTCCTCCAGGTCCCGGGCGCCCACCGTCAGCGCCGAGCCGTGCTCTTCGCGCTGGTCGGTCATCACCACCTCCTCGCCGCGGATCAGTACGGTGGTCTCGACCAGAATGAAACGCAGGTCCTCATCATTGCGCAGGCAATCCTTCAGGCGCAGGCCCTCCAGTTCGATCTTTACACTGGTATCGCCGAACAGGAAACGCTGCAAATTCTGGTACCCCTCCTCGGAGTTGACGATCCCCATGGGCCCGCTGTGGCTGCGGTAGACAAAAGCGCGGCTGCTGCCCTGCACATAGGCGTGATCCATCTGCACCAGGCCGTCGCTGCCAGGGCCGACCGCCAGGCGGGCCAGGTTGTAGTCGGTGTGATTGGTGCCAATGAGCGAAAATACCCGCTCCGTCGGGAAGTGTTTGCCGATTTCATGCAGGCGCTCTGAATCCCATGTCTTGGGGAAATCCAGGTATTCGCGCATGCGCACAGGACCAAAGGTGTCGGAGTCATTCAGTCCCAGCAAATCGCGCACACTGGTCAGGAACCCGAGGCCGCGACGGAAGTGGATCCCCCGATGGGGTGTGGCATAGGTGAACAGGCGCGTCACGAGATCACAGGCGCGTTCCTTCAGCACCCGCTGGATCAACGAGCGGCACACCAGCCCGCCCATGGAGTGGGCAACCAGGTGCACCTGCGCTGCACCGGTTTCCCGCCGCACGAACTCCAGCAGCAGCCCCAGGTGTTCGCCAAGGGTTTCAATGTCGTCCCGCTTGCCATCACCGGACCGTTCCGAGCTGCGGTCATAGTAGCGGTAGACCCACAGGGAACGCAGCGGGAAGCCCTGGTGAGGATAACGATCCTGCTCACCGTTGAGCAGCCGTACCGCTCCGCCTTCGTCTACGCGCGCGAAGATATCGGCATAGCCGTGATCCTTCATCAGGCGGACCAGGGGGCTCTCGAAAATAAAGAAGTCCGGGTCACCGTCTGGCCCCGTGCGCACCTGCGTACTGCCCAGGTTGAAGCCATAGTAGGGCAGGTTGACCGTGTTCTCGACGGCGCCGGCACCGCCGGCGTAGCCTCTGACGTAGATGATGGGCAAGTGTCCGCTCATGTCACCTCCAGGCAGCTGGCGCCATTTGCATGTTGGCTCTTGGAAGGCGCCGGGATCAAGGTAAAGCGTAGCCGGCGTTCTGTCGCCGTCAATCTGGTATTTGTGCCACTGCGCTGAACCAAACATGTCCGTGCCCGTATGTATCTACACTGGAACACAGGGAGAGACGTCATGCTGGGTTTTTTCAAAAGCTCTGCCGAGAAGCAGGTCAAGAAATTGCAGAAAGAGTACGAGTCCAAGCTGGGCGAGGCGATGCAGGCGCAGCGCAATGGCGACATACGCAGTTATTCGATGTTGTCAGAAGAGGCAGACAAGCTGTACAAACAGCTGATGGAAATAAAGCCGTAGCGGAAATGGCAGCGAGGCGCGAGCGATGAATGAGACCAGATCAACAGTAGCCCGGCAGATTGCCACCGATTCCGACC
>JBLRXF010000393.1:0-2879 GCA_047920875.1 Haliea sp.
CATCGCCTCCATCACCAGCAGAGGCGCCTTCGCCTCCACCCGGGTGCCGGGCTCCACCAGCAGAGTGACCACGGTGCCGTTCATGGGCGCGGCCAGGCCGCTGCCGGCGCCGCTGCTGTCTGTCTCGCCGGTATCTGGCGCAACCTCGCGGAAATGGCAGGCGCCGTCGGCCAGGTACAGGGTAAAGCCGTCTTCGGTGCGGGCCAGGGTGGCGCGCTGGCGATGGCCGGCGTGCTCCACCTGCAGCAGGTCGCCCTCAAGCTGGCCGCGGAGGATATCGTCACTGCCGTTGCTGCGAATGTGGTAGCTGCCGTCCCGTTGCCGGGTCACGGCTACCGGAAAATCCTGCTGATGGCAGTGCAGCACAAGGTGGTGGGCGTGTGGTTCGTTCAGGCGCCAGGCGCTGCCGCTGTTCCAGGGCGACCAGGGGTCCGTCGTGCTGCCGGGCGCCGCCTGCTGCTGCCGGTAGAGCAGCAATGCCAGCGCCGCCAGCGGCAGCTCGCGCGCGAGATCCTGTTCCCGCTCGTGGAAAATCAGCGCGCTGTGGCGCTCGATAAAGCCGGTGTCCAGCTCGGCGCGCTGGAAGGGCGCGGCGGTGGCCACGTTGTAGAGGAAGTCCAGGTTGGTGACGGTGCCGCCAATCCGATAATCCATCAGGGCCGTGGCCAGACGCTGCAGGGCCCGCTCCCGGGACTCGTCCCAGACGATCAGCTTGGCGATCATCGGGTCGTAGTAGACGCTGATCTCATCGCCCTGCTGGACACCGGTATCCACTCGCACATAAAGGGATTCCGCCGGCGGGCGCAGGTAGGCGAGGGTGCCGGTGACGGGCAGGAAGTCATTGTCCGGGTCCTCGGCATAGACCCGCGCCTCGAAGGCGTGGCCGCGCAGCACCAGCTGCTCCTGGCTCAGGGGCAGAGTCTCGCCCGCGGCGACCCGCAGCTGCCACTCCACCAGGTCCTGGCCGGTGATCATCTCGGTGACCGGGTGTTCCACCTGCAGGCGGGTATTCATCTCCATGAAGTAAAAGCTGCCGTCCTCATCCAGCAGGAACTCCACCGTGCCGGCGCCGCGGTAGTCAATCGCCTGGGCGGCCTGCAGCGCGGTAGTGCCCATGGCCTCGCGCAGCTCAGCGCTCATCCCCGGGGCTGGCGCCTCCTCTATCACTTTCTGGTGCCGGCGCTGCACCGAGCAGTCCCGCTCCGCCAGGTAAATGCCGTTGCCGTGGTTGTCGCAGAACACCTGCACCTCCACATGGCGCGGTTTGGTCAGGTACTTCTCCACCAGCATCGTGGCATCGCCGAAGCTGGCGCTGGCTTCGCGCTGGGCCGCGGCCAGGGCGGCGTCAAATTCCTCTGCGGCCCACACCTGGCGCATGCCCTTGCCGCCGCCGCCCGCGGTGGCCTTGAGCAGCACCGGATAGCCCATGTTGTCGGCTTCTGCCTTGAGCAGGGCCGGATCCTGGTCGGCGCCGTGATAGCCGGGCACCAGCGGCACGCCCGCCGCGCCCATGATCTCCTTGGCCGCGGACTTTGAGCCCATGGCCTCAATGGCGCCGGTGGGCGGTCCGACAAAGCAGATGCCGTGGTCCGCGCAGGCCCGGGCGAAATTGGCGTTTTCCGACAGGAAACCGTAGCCCGGATGAATCGCCTCGGCGCCGGTAGTGCGCGCGGCTCCGATAATGCGCTCTATCACCAGATAGCTTTCCCGCGCCGGGGCCGGGCCGATGTGTACCGCCTCGTCCGCTAGCTGCACGTGCAGCGCATTGCGGTCGGCGTCGGAATACACGGCCACCGTGGCAATGCCCAGCCGTCGCGCGGTACGGATGATGCGACAGGCAATTTCGCCGCGGTTGGCGATCAGTAATTTGCTGAACATGCCTCAGTCCCCGAGCCAGTTGGGCTTGCGTTTCTCCAGGAAGGCGCCCAGGCCCTCCTGGCCTTCTTTGGACACGCGAATATGGGCAATGCGCGCACAGGTGTCCTCCACCAGCTCCGCGGTGATTTCTTCCCCGGCCACGTTAACGATCAGGTCCTTGGCCGCGCGCACCGCCTCCGGGCCGTTGCCGAGAATGGCCTCCACCAGCTGCGCCACCTCGGCATCCAGCGCCTCCTCGTCGGCAATCTCGCTGATCAGTCCCAGCTGCAGCGCCTTGTGGGCGTCAAAGCGCTCTGCGGTCAGGAAGTAGCGCCGCGCGGCACGCTCGCCGATCGAGCGGATCACATAGGGGCTGATCGTTGCCGGTACCAGCCCGATCTTCACTTCGGACAGGGCAAAGGTCGCTCCCCGCGTCGCCACCGCCATGTCGCAGCAGCTCACCAGCCCCACCGCGCCGCCGAAGGCCGCGCCCTGCACCCGCGCAATCGTCGGCTGCGGCAGCCCGAACAGCGCCTTCAGCATCCCCGCCAGCGCCTCGGCGTCGCGCAGGTTGTGGCCGTAGTCATAGCCCGCCATGCGCTTCATGTACTCCAGGTCAGCCCCAGCTGAGAAATGCTTGCCATTCGAAGCCAGCACCACCACCCGCACGTCCTTGCGCTCGGCGAGGGTATCGAAGGCGAGCCGCAACCGGGCGATGATCACATCGTCGAAGGCGTTGTGCTTGTCGGGGTTGTCAATCGTCACCGTGGCGACGCCGCGGGGATCGATGGCTGTGATTACGGGTTCAGTGTTCATCTTTCGTGGCTCCAATTTGCTCTAGCCAATTCGTGCGTAACTTTGCTGCCGCGAACGAGGGCGGCACGGGCGCCGGGAGGACGCAGAGGGGCAGCCGGGACACGCCGCAAGTACATCCATGTAGGCTCGGTGGCGGCATCCATGCCGCCAACGGCCCCGCAAGGCGATCTCCCACAGGCCGCCCTCTATCACCGAGTACATCGAAC
>JBLRXF010000394.1:0-2873 GCA_047920875.1 Haliea sp.
CGGGGACGTCTGGAGGGCAACCAGATCCTGGACATGGAAAGCCTGCTGGTCGCGGAACCCTTTACCAATTCACCGGCCAACTTCGGCGGCGCGCTGGAGTTTGACGCCAACGGTCTGCTGTACCTCGGGATTGGCGATCGAAGTGTCAACCATCGAGCCCAGGAAACCGATAGCCTGCACGGCAAGATTTTACGACTCAGCGAGGACGGCACCGCTGCGCCAGATAACCCCTTTGTCAACGATCCGGCGGTGGACGACCGCATCTATGCCCTGGGCGTACGCAACACGCAGGGTCTGGTCTACGACCCGGTCTCGGGCCACATGTTTCAGACCGAGCATGGCCCCATGGGAGGTGACGAAGTCAATATCATTGAGGCCGGTAGAAACTATGGCTGGCCGACCATCACCTATGGCGCCAACTACACTACGGCCAGGATCGGCCTCGGTACGGCGCTGGATGGAATGGAGCAGCCCTTGTACTACTACACCCCTTCGACCGCAATCTCCCCCATCACTGTCTATCGTGGCAGCATGTTCCCGGAATGGGAAGGCCACCTTCTGGTCGGTGCCCTGCGGGGAGCGCATGTCAGCAAGCTCGCCTTCGTGGATGGCCAGGTCCGCTCTGAGCGAGCAATCCTGCAGGAGGCGAAAGGGCGTGTCCGCGATGTGAAAGTTGGCCCCGACGGGGCCCTGTATATTCTGGTGCAGAATGGCGGACGCCTGCTCAAGCTCTATCGTGATCCCGACCGGGAGGACCTTCAGTTACCCAGGGAACGGGACGGCGCGACCGTCTACCGCCAGCTATGCAGTACTTGCCACAGCTCCGGCCAGGATCAGATACTGCAACTCAATGACCCAAAGGCCTGGGAACTACGCCTGGCTCAAGGCATCGAGACGCTGTACCAAAATACCCTTGATGGTATTGGTGACATGCCCGCCAAAGGGCTCTGCGACAGTTGCAGCGATGCGGAGATACGGGCCGCGGTAGATTTCATGGTTGCCAGGCTTGCGGCCCAAGGCTCAGCCGCGCCCTGAGGCGCACTCAGGGATCAGCCACATCGTGCGCTAAACGCAAACGGTTCAACTCGGCTGGATTGAGCAACGGATCGCCCATCTCTTCGCGCCACTGTCGCAACAGCGTCTGCAACTCGCTCAACGTTACCGCGTGGGCAGGGTCATCCGCGAGATTCAGCAGCTCGTGCGGATCGCGGCGCAGGTCGTACAACTCAAAGGGCGGAGGAAACTCGTGCGTCTGGTATGCCAGGACCACAGCATCGTTCACCACCACAGCATTTCTGGGGTTGGTGCGCCCTTCGTAGGGAATAGGGTTGGGGCGGCCAGCATCAAGATTGTGAATGAGTTTGAATCGCGCACCGCGCACCGACCTGCGCGGGTAAAAATGTGCCTTGGCGTGGCTGGTATATTCCGTGAACAGCCACTTGCGCCAGGTGGCCGGCGGGGAATCCCACATCAAATCGCGCAGGGATGAGCCAGCCACCGCCGGCGCTTCAAGGCCGACCGCATCAAGTACCGTCGGCAGCAGATCGACGGTGGACACCAATGCGCGACTGCGCAAACCGTCGATACCCTCTCCCGGCCAGTTGACAATCAGAGGAATCCGGACACCGGCCTCGTAACTGGTGGTTTTGGCCCGGGTAAAGGGCGGTCCGTGATCGCCCAGAAAAATTACCAGAGTGTCGTCCTTGACACCACGACGGGACAGCAACTCCAGCAGTTTTCCTACTCCGGTATCCAGACGGCTGATCGCGTTGTAGTAGGCCGCGATTTCCTGCCTGATCAGCGGACCATCCAGACCCAGATAGGGAAAGGGCTGAACGTCCTCGGCGCTGCGAGCTTGCTCGGGGATACCCAGAAAACTGTTGGCATTGTCATCAAAGGGCCTATGCGGATCAAACAGATTCACATAGAGAAAAAAGGGCTTCTTTCCTGCCTGATTCAGGAATTCATCAGCCAGACGCGCTACACGCGCAACATCACGCGAGGCCATGGCTTCGTTGCTGCGTGCCCACTCGTAATTGAAGGGGAAAGCCGCGTCAGGCCCTAGGTGCAACTTGCCGAGGATCCCTGTGTAATAACCCGCCTTTTGCAGCAGCGCAGGCAGGGTCGCGATACCCGGTTTGATTTGATACTCAGGCAAAGTGCCCGCGAGACCCAGCTGTCCGTTCTGCATGGGATAAAGTCCCGTCAGAATGGAACTGCGTGACGAGCTGCAGGACGCCTGGGTAACGTAGGCTTGCTCAAAGGTCACACCTGCAGCCGCCAGTTGGTCTATATGGGGCGTCCGTGCCTGGTGGTCTCCGTAGGTCCCCAGCTGAGGACCCAGATGTCAGCGACAATGAGGAGAATGTTGAGTCTGTCCACCTGGCTAGAGTCCGGTGTTTCTGCACCACCAGGGTCTGGATCAGAGCCACCACCGCAGGCGGTCAGGAACAGGCTTCCCAAAAGCACAAAACCGATGAAGCGAGCTGGATAGCGAGGCATTGTATCGATCTCGAAAAGGGAGCTGTCATATACACGGACAAAAAAAACCCCAGGGTACAAAGGACCCTGGGGTTTTGGTATTAAAGCCTGGCGATGACCTACTCTCACATGGGGAGACCCCACACTACCATCGGCGATGCGTCGTTTCACTACTGAGTTCGGGATGGGGTCAGGTGGTTCCAACGCTCTATGGTCGCCAGGCAAACTGGCTTGACCGAGTCCGGTCTTACGCGCGCTGTGCGCTGCCGTCGTCTTGTCAAATAGGGTGGTAAATCAAGCTGATACCGCTGTTCACGAGGTGTACGTACTTCTGACTACTCACTTCCTGTCTTTCGTCTCACTATGACTTGTCACAACACCCAGCTCTCTCG
>JBLRXF010000395.1:0-2854 GCA_047920875.1 Haliea sp.
GGGCGTCCTCGTGGATCGCGCCGATGTCATGCGCTACCTGGCGGTGAAGGAGAACCGCGACGCGGTGGACGAGCAGTACAACAAGGTCAAGTGGAAGCTCACCGGCTTGCCCGCGGAGCGGCGGGTGCGCCACATCCTGGTGCGGCCCTCCGAGATCATGACCAGCGATCAGGCGCGCGACCTGGTAGCCAGCCTGAAGGGGCGTGTCGAGGCGGGTGAAGACTTCGCGGCCCTGGCCCGGGAATTCTCCGAAGATATCGGCTCCGCTGCCGAGGGCGGCGACCTGGGCTGGACCAACCCCGGGCAGATGGTGCCCGAATTCGAGGCCGCCATGGCGGCGACGGCGGTCGGAGCACTGTCGGACCCGGTCCAGAGTCAGTTCGGCTGGCACGTGCTGGAAGTGATGGAGCGGCGCGAACAGGACATGACCCGTGAGGCCCTGCGCGCCCGCGCCACCGAGGCTCTGCACCAGCGCAAGTACGACGAGGAACTGGACGCCTGGCTGCGCAAGATTCGCGACGAAGCCTACGTCGACATCAAGTAAGCTTGGCGTGAACGTTCCGCGCATCGCGATCACCGCCGGGGAACCGGCGGGTATCGGTCCTGATATCATTGCCATGATTGCCCAGAGCGACTGGGCCGCAGAGCTGGTGGTCATTGCAGATCCGGATCTGCTGCGGGCCCGGGCGCTTTTATTAGGCCTGCCCCTGCAACTGCGCGAGATTGACCTTGGTGGCGTGCCGCAGCCATTGCCAGCTGGCACTGTTGGCGTTCTGTCGGCAGGGGCTGCTCCGCGTTTGGCCGAGCCAGTGCAAACCGGTGTACTGAACGCAGCCAATGCGTCCTATGTGGTCGAGTCCCTGCAGCGTGCGGTTAATGGCTGCCTGAGCGGACAGTTCCAGGCCATGGTTACCGCCCCCGTGCAGAAGTCAGTCATCAACGATGCCGGGATTCCCTTCAGCGGCCACACCGAATTCCTGGCGGAGAACACCGGCACGGCCCGGGTCGTGATGCTGCTCGCCGCCGGCGACCTGCGCGTTGCCCTTGCGACCACACACCTGCCGCTGGCACAGGTGCCCGCGGCCATCACCGCGGCGTCACTCACCTCTACCCTGCACATCCTGCATGCGGACCTGGTGCGCAAGTTCGGCATCGCCAGGCCCTGCATTGCCGTACTGGGGCTGAACCCCCACGCTGGCGAGGGCGGGCACCTGGGGCGGGAGGAAATCGAGGTGATAATCCCTGTGCTGGAGCTGCTGCGCGCCGAGGGCATGAATCTGCTGGGCCCACTGCCGGCGGATACTGCCTTCAGCCCCAAGCTGCTGCAGCAGGCGGACGCCTACCTGGCCATGTTCCACGACCAGGGGCTGCCGGTGCTGAAATATGCCGGCTTCGGCAACGCGGTGAACATCACCCTGGGGTTGCCGATTGTGCGGACCAGTGTGGACCACGGCACAGCGTTGGACCTCGCAGGAACCGGCGCGGCGAGTGACGGGAGTTTGCGGGCGGCGCTGGGGTTGGCGATTGGGCTGGCGGCACTACGGTAGTCAGGTTCATACCCTTCTCCAGTTCGATAGTGGCCCTGGGATGCCCGCTCAGCGGCGGCATGGAGAATCACAATCGTCATGCTCCCTGATTGATGCGTGTAACCAGGTCACGCGACGATTCGGAATTCAGTCGCCTTCGCTACTGGCCTCATGCGTCGGTGAGTTTCCTGCCGGAGTTCAACCAGTCCGTAATTACTCATCGTCCGCAGAGTCCTTGACAAGTTACTGGGCTTACGTCCGGTGAGACTCGCAAGCACTGCAATTGACTCGGGGCGCTCCCTGGCGATTAACTTCAGCAACTCACGGTTGTCATCACTGAGAACCTCAGCGAGAGACCGCATCGAAGGGAACCACACTTTGGGGTCGCCTGGCCGAGGCTTGAACTCACCGCTCGCGATTTTAAGCACCCGCTCCCGCATCTGGCCTTGGGGCAAAATGCCGATCTTCAACGACTTCACTCTGCTTCCACCTCCCGTAAAACTCGATCGACCTCAGCAAAAAATTCTCGAATCAATTGTTCGGCAGACACAAACTCATAGGGTATAACCTTGCGGGTACCGAACCGGTGGCTGTGATCATAAGGCACCTTTTGCGCGGAGTGCTTTTTCCCTCTCGTCTGCGGTCCATGTGCATTGTCGAACCCCATCAACCGTTCTCCATCTGCAGCATGCAAGGTTAACGAGTACTTGATTCCATGTGGCCGCTGGTCGGTCCGCTCCACTTCCCTTGCTTCAATCTTGACCCAGAAACCGTGCTCTTGGACAAGGATCTGGCCGTCAAGGTCGAGTAGCGTCTCCAAGCCGGATTCTAACATATCATCAGATGATAGGAAAAAGGTGATTCCATCCTCCTTTCCCTCTGTGATGGGTTGCCTGTCCCCAACCGTGCTCTACCAAACTGACCGCTACAATCATCCACCATTGCCAGCGCTCCAGGCCCAGTTTCGCAGCTGTCAACCGATACCGCACAATATGCGCCGCCTCCCGATCCCCCCAGCATTGGCGATCAATTCCGGTCAAAATCTCCGCGGAGACGTTTTTCGGTTATAAAAAACAAATAAAAACAAGCATTTGGATATAAAACTCGCGGTCACGCCAGCAAAGCCTGCAGCTGTGGCACACTAATACCGACAATGAGCATACCGAGCATCGAGGTCAGATACGTTTGGCATCAGCGAACACTGCTTCTGTGGTAAACGTTTGAATTTCTCCGCGATCAAACGCCGCAACTCGTTGCTCAATTTCTTGCGCCCAGGCCTCTTCGATTTCAGTACTAACGCATGCTCTCATGGATACCAGTCCATCCCA
>JBLRXF010000396.1:0-2847 GCA_047920875.1 Haliea sp.
GCCAGAGAAGGTGGCCTGGGCCACAAGGTGAATGGCCGCGCAGCGGCCAGAGAAGGTGGCCTGGGCCAGCGGGCTCCCACAACACCGCTCTACCCGGTAGGAGCGCGGGCTCCTACCGGGTGCCCCGCACTACCATGGTTTTACCGGATACCAGCACCAGCCCTTCTTCTTCCATGACTTTCAGTACCCGCCCCGCCATTTCCCGCGAGCAGCCGACGATCTTGCCCAGCTCCTGGCGCGTGATCTTTATCTGCATGCCTTCCGGATGGGTCATGGCATCCGGCTGCTTGCAGAGGTCCAGCAGGGTATGGGCGATACGCCCTGAAACATCAACGAAAGCCAGATCTTTCAGCTTGCGGGTGGTCTGGCGCAGGCGGATGCCCATCTGCTTGGCCATGGCAAACAGGATGTCGGGGAACTGGCTGCGGATCTGGTGGAAGCGCTCATAGGAAATCTCGGCGACCTCGCATTGCTCCCGCGCCATCACCCTCGCGCTGCGTACTTCCTCATCCGCCCCAAACAGCCCCATTTCGCCGAAGAAATCGCCGGGGTTCAGGTAGCTCACTACCATCATGTGCTCGGCATCGTTTTCATCCTGCAGCATCACTGAAACGGAGCCCTCCAGGATCAGGTAGAGGAAGTCGCTCTCGTCGCCTTGTTCAAGAATGATGTCTTTGGAATGGTATATCCGCAGATTGCAATGACGTAGAAAGCTCTCCACGTTCGGGATGGTGTTGGTGATGTGTGGCTTCAGCACCTGGCAATCTCCTATGGGTCGGCAGACCCGACGGTCAATGGTACCGCACGCACCTCCCAAGTAAAACGCCAACCGCTATGCTAAGCTCGCCGGCTGATTCAGTCAGGGGATGCAGGGCGATGCAGGTTACAGTCAAGTGGGTAGATGGCGCCATGTTTGTGGGAGAGTCCGGGAGTGGTCACAGCGTCGTCATGGACGGGCCGCCGGATCACGGAGGCCGCAATCTTGGACCCCGGCCGATGGAAATGCTCTTGCTGGGTGTCGGTGGCTGCGCGTCGTTTGATGTCATGGCGATGCTGCAGAAAGCACGCCAGCAGGTTGTGGACTGTCGGGTGGATATTGCGGCTGAGCGCGCGGACGCGGTGCCGGCGGTTTTCACGAAAATACACCTGCATTTTGTGGTGACGGGTGTGGATGTGAAGGAGAAGCAGGTGCAGCGTGCGGTAGAGCTGTCAGCGGAGAAGTACTGCTCGGCGTCCATCATGCTGGGCGCTGCGGGGGTGGCCATGAGTCACAGCTTCGAGCTTGTTGAATTCCCTTAGCGATCGCGCGGAGACCGCGCTCCTACAGGTAGTAGCTGCTGCGGGTCATGAGTTTTGATACTGCGCCCATCACTTGCTTGATGGGTGCGGGCAGGTCGGCTCCGCCTGCGGCCAGGGCATTTTCCCCGTGCCGCTCCTCATCTTCCAGCATCTGCTGCAGAATCAGCTGCGATTTGCGGTCGCTGTCGGGCAGCTGCTTGAGGTGATCCTTCAGGTGCCGGCACACCCGCTCCTCGGTGGCGGCGACAAAGCCCAGGCTCCACTTGTCACCAATGGCGCCGGCGCCGGCGCCCAGCATGAAGGACAGGCCATACCAGGCGGGGTTCAGGTGACTGGGGCGGCTGTCGAGTTCGCGCAGGCGCTCGGCACACCACGCCAGGTGGTCCGCTTCCTCGCGCGCGGCTTCGCGCATTTCCTCGCGCACCTGTGGCAGTTTGGCGGTCAATGCCTGGCCCTGGTACAGGGCCTGGGCGCACACTTCGCCCGTGTGATTCACCCGCATCAGTCCGGCAATATGGCGCCGCTGGCTGTCGTTGAAGCTGCTGTCGCGGTGGCCCTCCGCCGGCGAGGGCCGGCTCGCCGCTTCGCCACGGTTGTGCAGCGTGCGCAGCACGGTGTCGGCCTCAACCAGCAGGCGATCCAGCAAGGTCAGTTGGCGGGCTCTCATGGCAGCTGTTCCAGAAGCGGGATGGAGCCTAACTATAGCGCGCCAGCGCGCGCCAACCAATGTCTCGGCGCAGGGTCATGCCATCCCAGCTGATGTGCCCGGCGGCCTCGTAGCAGCTGCGCTGGGCACTGGCGATATCCGCTCCCAGCGCGGTGACGCAGAGCACCCGGCCGCCGCTGGTGACGACCGCGCCGTCCGCCAGCGCGGTGCCGGCGTGAAACACTTTGACGTCTTCCGGCAGCGGGCTTTCCAGGCCCTGGATGGGGAAGCCCTTGCCGTAGTCACCCGGGTAGCCACCCGCTGCCAGCACTACGCCAATGGCGCAGCGCGGGTCCCAGTCGGCGCTGACCCGGTCCAGTTCCCCATCGAGTGCGGCGTTGCACAGGGCCACCAGGTCAGATTGCAGGCGCAGCATGATGGGCTGGGTTTCCGGGTCGCCAAAACGGCAGTTGTATTCGATCACCTTGGGTTCGCCCTGGGGCGAGATCATCAGCCCGGCGTAGAGAAAGCCGGTGTAGGCATTGCCCTCGGCTGCCATGCCCCTGACCGTCGGCAGAATAATCTCGTTCATGACCCGCTGATGGACCGCGTCCGTCACTACCAGCGCTGGTGAGTAGGCACCCATGCCGCCGGTGTTGGGGCCGGTGTCGCCGTCGCCGATGCGCTTGTGATCCTGGCTGGTGGCCATGGGCAGCACGTGCTCGCCGTCCACCATCACGATGAAACTGGCTTCCTCGCCCTCGAGGAATTCCTCGATCACTACCCGGCAGCCCGCATCGCCGAAAGCGTTGCCGGCCAGCATGTCAGTCACCGCGGCTTCTGCCTGTTCCAGGGTTTCGGCAACGATGACCCCCTTGCCCGCTGCCAGGCCGTCAGCCTTG
>JBLRXF010000397.1:0-1547 GCA_047920875.1 Haliea sp.
GGCGGGCTTAGCCTGCCGGTTGTTGGAAAATCGGTTCAATCTGCCCGTCAGGACTTTTGCAGCACGAACATCTCGTAGCTCACAATCCCGCCGCAGGCATGGTAGGCAGCCAGTTCCGTACGCAGGCGCTCCAGCGCACCCTCATCCGAATCCAGTGCCGTGATCCGGGCGCTGGACTGTTTCGCCAGCACCAGTGTTGCGACACCGTTGCCACAACCCGCCTCCAGAATGCGTCGGGGCCTGCTGTTCGATCGACTCGTGCCATCCCCGCAAGCTGCCTTCTCCCAACAGCGCCGCCAGCAAGCCCAGCGATCGGTTCTTGTTTTCGAGTTCGGAGCGAAGCGCTGCAAAGGGTTGGCGCAGCAGAGGTGTTGTAGGAGCCCGCTCCGCGGGCGATAGTCCGATCGCGCGGAGACCGCGCTCCTACGGGGTTAACGCCAAGCCGAGCGCCTGCGGGGAACCAAAAAAAAGCCACCGCGAGGGTGGCTTTTATGGGTGTTTGGTGGAGGCGGCGGGAGTTGAACCCGCGTCCGCCAGTACTCTGCCTTCGGCTCTACATGCTTAGTTTCCGTTAATTGATTTAACCGCATACAGCCCAACGGGCAGGACGTAATTGGCGAGCCTGAATAGGTTTTAGCAGATCCACCTCAGGCGGGCTTCTCAGCGATCCAGTTCTATATGACAGTCAGTAGCGCGGTACTGGCACCTTGCTAAAGACCGCTAGGGCCGAGGCCACTAGTTGGAGCTTCACGGGCTGCTTACGCAGCCAGTTGGGCACCGTAGTTGTCGTCGTTGGCAACTAATAGTTTGCAGCTTTGGATTTACGTGATTGGCTACCATCACGGCATGCACCTCAGGGTTCGCTACCGTCGTCGAATCCGTATCGCCCCCAGTGTGACTCGCAATTGTACCTCAATTGCACGGTGTTAGACTGTCATTTTTGCAGAAGTTCAGTTGCAGGGCTGCTGCCGCCGTCAATTCATCCCGTAAGGAGCCTTCATGTCCGCCCGCTATGACGCCAAGGACCTCCAGCAGTTCTCCGCCCGTTTGTTCATGGCCGCAGGGTTGGCTGAGGATCGGGCAAGGGTTATGGCCGAGGTGTTTCTGGAGGCAGATCTGCTGGGTTTTACCACCCACGGCATGCACCGGGTGGCACACAATGTGCGCTGGCTGCTGAGCGGCAAGAGCCGCAGCGCCGGCGAGCCGGTTGTGCTGGCGGACCGCGGCGCCCTGTTCAACTGGGACGCGGGTTTCCTGCCCGGCCCCTGGGTGGTCAGCCAGGCGGTGGATACGGCGCTGGCGCGGCTGCCCGAATACGGCATCGTGACCGCCACACTGCGTCGCAGCCAGCATATTGCCTGCCTCGCTGCCTACCTGCCGAAAGTGGTGGAGGCGGGCTATATGGCCGTCATGACTTGCTCGACACCGGCCGAAAATACGGTTAGCGCCCACGGTGGCATTACGCCGGTGTTCTCAGCCAACCCCATTGCCATGGCTGCCCCGGGGCATGAATATCCGCTGCTGTTCGATATCAGCATGTCGATTAC
>JBLRXF010000397.1:1557-2839 GCA_047920875.1 Haliea sp.
GTGAAGCGTGCGTTGCGGGAGCACACACGCATGCCGGAACCGTGCCTCAAGGATGGCTATGGCGAGGTGACTGATGATCCCCGCGCGCTGGCGGGGCCCCCTCCCGGCAGCATCATGCCCATTGGCGGTGCCGGCCACGGCTACAAGGGGGCGGCGCTGTCGGCGGCTGCCGAAGTGCTGAGTATGGCGCTGGGAGGCTATGGTCGTGCGGACCCCGATGCCGCCGGCGACGGGGAGGCCAACTCGGTGTTCCTGCAGCTGATTGACCCCGCGGCCTTTGGGTCCTTGCCCGCGTTCCGGCAGCAGATACATGCCCTGCAGAACCTGGTAATGACCAGTGCCGTCGCCGAGGGCGCACAGCCTGCTCGCCTGCCGGGCCAGCGCGCCTGGCAGCTGCGGCGGGAACAGCTGGCGGCCGGCGTCATGCTGTACCCGAGCATCATGGAGGATCTGGCACCGCTGGCCGCTCAACTGGAGGTGCCGCAGCCGCGCCCTCTGGGCTGAGCCCTGGAAGGGTTATTGCTTGACGTTATCGCGGATCACCCGCTGCTTCTGCCGGTTCCAGTCCCGCTCTTTCTCGGTATCGCGCTTGTCGTGACTCTTCTTGCCCTCGGCCAACGCAATACGGGCCTTGACCAGGTGACCTTTCCAGTACAGCTGGGTGCAGACGCAGGTCAGCCCCTTCTGCGACACCGCGGCCTGGATCTTCGCCAGTTCCTTGCGGTGCAGCAGCAGGCGGCGGGTGCGGATGGGGTCGCTGACGAAGTGGGTCGAGACGGTGTCCAGCGGCGTAATCTGGGCGCCCAGCAGCCAGGCATCACCGTCCTTCATCAACACATAGGAGTCGGTGAGCTGCGCCTTGCCCATGCGCAGGCTCTTGACCTCCCAGCCTTCCAGGGCGACGCCCGCTTCGAAGCTTTCCAGCAGCTGGTAGTCGAATGTCGCGCGCTTGTTGCGGGCGATGACGTTGTCGTTATTGGGCTTCTTCTTGCTCATGGCGCGCATTATACGGGGAAGCAGGCAGGCTGAAAGGTGAATTTAGTGCTTTTCATCGGCAGGGCCGTGGGGCAATCTAACTGCATGATAACTGGACATTTTTGCCAATGACGGCGGTAACCCTGAATCCACTGGGTGAATGGCGCTCGCGCATGACCTTCGTGCTATCCCTCGCCGCCGCCGCGGTGGGCATGGGCAGTATCTGGCGCTTTTCCTACCTCAGTGGCGAGTATGGCGGGGCACCCTTTGTGGTGGCCTACGTGGTGTTCCTGCTGCTGTTGGCGGT
>JBLRXF010000398.1:0-2828 GCA_047920875.1 Haliea sp.
GATATTCAGGCTGACATCGTTGCCATTGAGAGTGAAGGCGATCATCAGGCTAGAGCTTCAACTCCTTGATCAGCTGCAGGACGTCGTCGTGGTGAGTCTTGGTAGCAACCTTGTCCATGACGTGTTTCAGGCGGCCGTCCTTGCCGATGATGAAACTGGTGCGCAGGATACCCATGAACTCCTTGCCCATGAACTTCTTCAGCCCCCAGGCGCCGTACTTTTCCGCGACGGCATGATCTTCGTCTGACAGCAGAGTGAAGTTGAGGTCCTGCTTTTCAATGAACTTGCCCAGGCGAGCCACCGGATCGGGACTCACCCCCAGAACCACCGTATCCGCCTTTGCCAGCGCCTTCTGGCTGTCGCGAATACCGCAGGCCTGAACCGTACAACCGGGAGTCATGGCCTTGGGATAGAAGTAGAGGACCACATTTTTTTGGTCGCGGAACTGCTTCAGGGTGACCGTTCTGCCGTCCTGGTCGAGCAGGGAAAATGCGGGGGCCAGATTGCCGATTTTGGGAAATGCCATTGCCTGTGCTCCTTGTGCCTGTGCTGAGGTTGTGGGGCGCTACTCCCGGGGACGCCTGCGCTCGATGGTCGATACCCGTACCGGAAACTGGCTCGTTACCACATCGATAAAATATTCTTTCAAGGTTTCATGAATCACCGGAAATGCAATTTCATCCCAGGGGATTTCGTCCTCGCTGAACAGGCCGCTGTCATTGCTCTCCGGGCCGATACCATAGGCTCCGTCGATCAGCCCGCAGCGATAGAACATGTACACCTGGTTGATATGGGGTACGTCGAAAATGCGGTACAGCTCTGGCTCGCTCACCCGGGCTCTGGCTTCCTCCCAGGTTTCCCGCGCTGCGCCCTGCACCGTGGTCTCGCCGTTCTCCATGAAGCCCGCAGGCAGGGTCCAGTAATTGCGTCGCGGCTCAATGGCGCGTTTGCACAGCAGGACTTTGCCTTCGTGCACCGGCAGGCAACCTACGATCACCCGCGGGTTGATGTAGTGGATGGCCTCGCAGGCAGTGCAGACGAAGCGCTCGCGGTCATCGCCTGCCGGAATGCGCAGGCTGACCTCGGCGCCGCAGCTGGTACAGAACTTCATAACGTCCACGTTAACTGATTGACCTCGTTATGCCAGCGCGCGATAGGCACCGCTGTAGAATACCAGTGGCTCACCCTCGGGGCGTACATGCATGGCGTCAACCCGGCCGATGATGATCAAGTGGTCGCCACCGGGATGGGTGGCATCCAGGCTGCATTCAAAGCTGACCAGTGCGTCGTTGATGAGGGGCGCCCCGCCGTTCTCTCCGAGGACAAAATGCTCCGGGTCCAGCACGTGGTCGCCCTTGCGCGCATAGCGTGAGGAGAGCTCCTGCTGCGTGCCCGCGAGGACGTTGATCGCGAACTTTTGCGCCCCGGCATACAGGGAAAACACCTCCGAATTGTTCTGCAGACTCCACAGCACCAGCGGTGGGTCCAGGGACACCGAACTGAAAGAGTTGGCAGTGAGCGCAAGGGGCTCCCCCTCTTCGGTTACCGCGGTAATAAGGCAAACTCCAGTCGCAAAACGCCCGAGGGCATTGCGCAATTCACGTCCATCCAACTCCATGACCTACTCCCCTGTTGATACTGTTGTCGAGAAAAAATGGCTCACCCGGCATCGCCCCCGGTTACCTGCCAGCGAGCGGCGCGTTCGGCGTCGCTGCCGCGTGACTCGACCCAGATTGCGCCGGTGGTGCCGTATTCCTTCTTCCAGAACGGCGCCCGGGTCTTGAGAAAATCCATGACAAACTCGCAGGCAGCGAACGCGTCGCCCCGGTGTGCGGCGCTGACGCCGACCCAGACAATGGCTTCTCCGGGCGCCAGACGCCCGACCCGGTGCACGACAGCCGCTGCCAGCAGAGACCAGCGCGCCGCAGCATCCTGCAAAATCTCAAGCAGGCTGCGCTCGGTCATCCCCGGATAATGCTCCAGTTCAAGACAGGTCACAGCGGCGTCGCCAACGCCGCCTCGAACATGACCGGTAAAAGTGACGACCGCCCCGCTGCCCTCGCCTGCCAGCGCCTGCTGCAATGCACCGGGGTCAAAGGCCTGTTCCTGTACCTGCGCGCTCAGCGCCGCGGTGGCCACGATTCAGCCGCCGGTGACAGGCGGAAAAAAAGCCACTTCATCACCCGCACTCAAGCCGGTTGCCTGATCCGCGACACGCTGGTTCACGGCCACCACCAGGTTGGGCTGCCCGAGGGCGGCCTGCCAGGTCGACCCGCGCTGGATCAGAGTAGCCAGCAGTCCGGCGACGGTAGTACAGGTATCGGTCAACGGCAGCTCAACACTGTCGCACTCAAGCTGCTCGCGAACCCGGGCGAAAAACAGCACCCGCAGCATCACTCCGCGCCCTCCTCGCGCCGCCAGTCACCGGATTTGCCGCCGCGCTTCTCCGCCAGGCCAATATCGCGAATCAGCATGCCGCGGTCCACGGCCTTGCACATGTCATAGATGGTCAGCGCTGCCACCGACGCCGCCGTCAGGGCCTCCATTTCCACGCCGGTCTTGCCCTCCAGCCGACAGCGCGCAGCGATATGTACCGTGCTCGTGTCTGCATCCAGGGAAAACTCCACATCGATACTGCTCAGCATCAGGGGGTGGCACAGGGGAATCAGCTCGGCGCATTTCTTCGCAGCCTGAATACCAGCTATGCGGGCCACGGTCAGCACATCACCCTTCGCGTGCGCACCCGCCTGCAGCAGCCGCATGGTTTCTGGCTGCATGCACACCCGGGCAGTCGCCACCGCTTCGCGCCGTGTTTCGGGCTTGCCGCC
>JBLRXF010000399.1:0-2823 GCA_047920875.1 Haliea sp.
GGCCGCCGCTGGCACTGTTCCAGATCGGTAGCCGTGACTCGGTATACAGCTCAATGATTTTACGATCGCCGCGGGTGGCCTCAAAGTTGGTGGCACCCAGGGTACCGAGGCTAGCGAGGCGGGCATCCGGTCGTTTTGCCGTTGATTCATGCCTGAACTCCAATCCCAGCGCCAGGTCACCCCGCCCCGCCGGCAGGTTGAGCAGGGCATTGCTGAGGTTGATTGCGGCACCGGACAGGGACGAGTACCCGCTGGTTTCGCCGGCCACGCGCAAGTAGTCGACCTGCTCCTGCCCGATGCTGCCGGCGGGCCCCATGATGTCTGCCGGCACGCAGCCATCGACACTGGCGCCCCGACATTGCTCCGCAGGCCCCAGGGCACGGCGGAGGCGCTCGCTGTCCACCAGGTTACTGACGGTTTCGGTCGCCTCGCTGCGACTCCAGTTGACGCCCATGTCCCAGTGCCAGTCGGAATACAGGCCCTCGATACTGGCGCTGATGCGGCCAACCCGTGATTCGTTGCGCTGTGTTCTTGAGGGAAATTCCACCAGTCTGCGGCGAACATCGGCGACTGGCACGCCAAAAGCATTGAAGGCGTTGTCTGCAGCCACCACCAGGGGAGTCTGCTCAAAGCCGGTGAAGACGGGTGTGGGAGCAAGAGTCGCCCGGGCGTCGGTTTGCAGGTAGCTCGCTTCGAGGCTGGTCGTGACCTGGGGATTGATGTCCCGGTTGATGCTGGCGTAGACACTGCTGCGTCGCAGTGGCACGACGGCGGTGGTAAAGGCCTGAAAATCGAACAGGTCGTCCGGGCCAATAGGCCGGTAGCCACTGTTGTCGGCAATCAGGCTCTGTCCATCGGGCAGCACAATACGCGCATCAGGGGTGGCGCTGGAGCGCTGGTCAGTACCGCCGAGGGGGCGGGTATCGGCACTGCGGGATACCTGCCGGTCGCGGCTGAACAGAGGCTCCTGTTCATAGTGCGAAGCGCTGAGGAACAGTCCGCCGTCGCGGAAACTGGTGCCGTACTGAAGGGTCTGGGTAGTGGTGCCGAGGTCGCCGCGGCTGCTTTCGCCGTAGTAGGTCTCGGCTAGCACGCCGTAAAAATCCCGCTTCATGATGATATTGACGACGCCGGCGATGGCGTCAGAGCCATAAATGGCGGAAGCGCTGTCCTTGAGAATTTCTACCCGCTCCACCGCCGCCGGCGAAATGCTGTTGAGATCCACCGATTCGCCGGAGAGTCCGTCATTGGCGACCCGGCGGCCATTGATCAGGATCAGCGTATTGCTGGCCGGGAGGCCGCGCAGGGTGACTGTGGCGGTACCGTCGCCGCCGTTGGAGATCGCAGTGCTGGTGGAGTTGCCGATGACGGCAGGTACAAACTTGAGCAGCTCGCCCAGGGTCTGGGCGCCGCTGCGTTCGATGTCCGAGCGGGCAAACACCTCCACCGGCGCGCTGAAGCTGTCGGGGTCGCGGCGGATTCGGGACCCGGTCAGGCTGCTGCCATAGACATAGGTCTCCTCCATGCCGGGTTCGTAGACGGGAAAGCGGGTGCTGGTCTGCTCGGGGTTGTCGCAGGGGTCGATACCGCAGTTCACCGCGTAGATGGCGATAATGCGCTCATCGACCAGCTCCCAGTTGAGACCGCTGTTGGTGAGCAATTGGTCCAGCGCAGCGTCCCGCGGCAGGCTGCCGTTCAGGGCAGGAGCGGGCAGGTGCCGGGTCAGGCGGTCGGAGAAAACAATGGGGGTGTTGCTCTGGCGGCTGAACCGGATCAGCGCTGAGGAAAGGCTGCTCTCGTGGATATCGAAGCTGTGGGCGGCCGCGCCTTTACCCTGTGTTTCCTGCGCCCAGCCAAACATGGCGGTTATCGTCAGCCATGCCGAAACGATACCCTGCGCGATACACCTTGTCGCCCGGGACTCGGCAAGCATTCTCGGACCCTGCCCGTCTAATTATTGCAACCCACTGATAAAGCAGGAGAAATAGAGTCAGCCGCGGAGAGCGCGGGAGACGGGCTTTGTTATATCCTACTGGCGGGGTTTGAGCAACTGCACGGTATGGTCATCCACGCGCACCACCTGCAGTTGCAGACTGCGCTCAACGGCCTGCAGCACGCTGTCGGGATGATCCAGGTTGAACACCCCGGAGACTGTCAGCCGGGCGATGTTGCGGTCCCTGATGACGATGCGGGTGTCGGTATAGCGGGCGAGCTCGCGGGTCAGCTCCAGCAGCGACATCTCATCCGCTATCATTTCCCCCCGTTGCCACGCCGTCAGCGGCGCCGGGTTGACCGGCAGTGTTTGGCCAAGGCCGCGCTCGGAGGCCTGCAGGTATTCATTGGCCTGGAGCACGGCGGAACGGGAGGTGCGTCCCGCCCGGGCACGCTCGGTAACCTGGACTGCGCCTTCGGTCACCGTTATGTCGCTGGCATCTTCCCGGCGATAAATATTGAAGGCCGTGCCTATGGCGGTGACCGTCGCAGTGCCGGTCTCCACCCGGAACGGCCGTCCGGCATCGGGTTCGACGTCAAAGTAGGCTTCGCCCTGCAGCAGCGCGACCTGGCGCGCGGAGCCGCTGAACTCGACCTCAACCCGGCTGCCGGTATTCAAGGTAATGCGGGACTGGTCCTCCAGAGTAAAGGTTGCCCGCTCACCCCGGGCGGTCTGAAATTGCTGTATGGACACCGGATCCTCGCCCAATGGCAGTACAAGCACTGCCATGACCAGGCCCGCGGCCAGGGCTGCGGCCCCTGCCAGCCACTGTCTGCGGGTGCTGCCGCCAGCCGTGGGGAGGGGCTCTTCGAACGGCAGGTGGCGAACGC
>JBLRXF010000400.1:0-2818 GCA_047920875.1 Haliea sp.
GGCAGCGGGCTCAGACATTCACCGTCGATGGGGTTGAGTACCAAACGCTCTCTGACCTAGACACCCTGCTGACCGTGGCGGTAGGCCTGGGCACTGATATCCAGACCGGGCAACACAACCTGAAGAAGATCTGGGACCTCTACATGATACTGCGGGTCCTCGACCGTGACACCGACTGGGACGCTTTCTTTGCCCGGCGCAGCTCCGAGGGCAGTCTTAGACTGGTGCTGAACGTGTTGGCCTTTTGCCTGCTGCTGCTGGGCGCGAACAGCGACTGCCCGCACCTGACAAAGGCGCTCGAACGTCGCGGGAAACTGCTGCTGGTAAAGACCCCGGAACACGCGCTTGCCATCTATGGTCGACCGCGCCGACATCTGGCCAACCGCCTACTGTTTTCCCGATTGCTGCCCGTGTCCATGCCGCGCTACTGGGCCAGTCGAGTCGTAACCCTACCCGCTCGGCTATGGCACTATCGCAAACCCCACAGACCCCGGTAGATCCAGGCGTGATCTATATCTGGACCCGCGCAACGCTGGACTGGCAGGATGAGAGGGCCTTTCAGGCCCAGCTGCCGCCTTCCCTGGTCGGGCCGGTGCATGCCTGGAACAGTGTTTTCAAGCTGCCGTTTCATCTGTTCCGGCACAGGGTCCGGCAGATTGCCCTGACCAATCACTCTAGTATTGTCGGTGCCGCGTGCAGTGACTGGGAGGCAATTCCGGATGGCAGCATGGTCGTCCCAGTGGACGACGATGACTGGTTCGCGCCCGAGCTTGCGGAAGTCCTCGAAGAGGCACAGGATCCAAGTTGGCATGCCTACCTGTGGCCGGCGCAGTTTCTTGAGGTACCAGTACACCTGAGGCATGAACTGGGCAGGCTGCGCCGGCAACTGTTTCCCGCAGTTGCCAATCGCCACCTGTTCAGCACCAATAACTACGCCATGGCCAAGATCGGGGATAACGCCACGCTCTTGCGCGTACATACGAAGGCCGATGCCTGGTACAAATCAAGCCACGAGGCGCGGGTGAGGAGGCTGGAGACGCCGCTGAGCATGATGAACCGCACGCTGGGTTCAACGACAACGCTGCGGGAGAAAACCGGCCGCCTGGCCCGGACTAAACTGTTGCTTGCTGCCCGGCGTTACCGGAAGCTCTACCAGCGCCCCACAGGCAAGGAGTTCGCGTGGGCCAAGCCCTATCGGGAAGCGATGGCCGAACTCATGGACGAATTGTACTGAACATGCCAGGAATCAAGGTCGCCCTGTTCTGCATGCCAGAGACAGGCCATGTGCAACGTCTCTTGCCAATAATTGCACATCTCGTGGCTGCGGGCGCTGAGGCACATGTCTTCTGCGACCGCCGCTTTTACCCCGCAATCAGCGCCAGTGGTGGCGTCTGCCACAATCTGTTTCGACAGCGGCCACTTGCGGCCGCAGACAGCCGCTCGCGCCCGATACCCTGCCGCTATGTCAGCTTTGCCGCTCACTTTGCCGAGTCGGTGATTACAGAGGTAGCGGCACTGGCGCCACAGCTGATCATCCATGATGCGTTCGCGGTGATTGCGCGCCCCGTCGCCGAGCGCTTGCAGTTGCCGCGCATCAACATCTGCCCGGGCCACAACATGCCGCCGCAGAAGGCCATTCCGGAGCTGCAACGGGACCCGCGTGTCCAACTTGATGCCGCCTGCCTGCGAGCGGTTACCCTACTGCGGGAACGCTATGGGCTTGAGGATGCATCGCCCTTCAGCTACATCGGGGGACTGAGCAGGCACTTGAACCTGATTTGCGAGCCGCCTGAGTTCCTGACGACTACCGAGCGCGCCGTGTTCGCTCCCTGCGCTTTTTTTGGGTCACTCAGTGATGACCAAAACCCTTACAACGACGGGAGGATCGACAACCTGTTTCCCAAAGCGGCAGAAGGTGCCCTAAAGGTTTACGCGTCCCTGGGAACCGTTATCTGGCGCTACTACGCGGATACTGCCTGGTCACTGCTGCAGGCCCTATCCCGGGTTGCTCGTGAGCGGGACGACCTCCGCGTGCTGATCGGATTGGGAGGACAATCTCCTGAGTCCATACCTGCAGGAATCACCGGACCCCGCGTCCAAGTGCAAGCCTACGTCGATCAGAGGCAGGTACTGGCCCAGACCGACGTTTTTCTGACCCACCAAGGGATGAATTCCACCCATGAGGCGATCATTAACGGGGTTCCTATGCTTTCCTACCCATTTTTCTCTGACCAACCCGGACTGGCACGTCGCTGCCAGGAACTCGGCCTGGCCCAGCCACTGACAGAGGAAGCTCGCGGAACGATTACTGCCGACGATATTCACGCTGCACTCGAGAATATCCAGAGTCAGCGGGACCTTTTTACCGAGCGCCTGGCCAACGCCAGGGCCTGGGAACTTGCCGTTATGGCCGCGAGGCCTGTTGTAATTGAGCGCATACTCCGTTTCGCCTGAGCAGTGCAGCCAGCCCCGCGGGGATTGCTAGCCTGCGACATCCGTGAGCGAGGCCCAAAAGCCCTCCTCTGCTCCCGCAGCGAGGCGCAGCAGCGCATCTACCGCAGGCTCACAGGGACGCTCATGCTTGAGGTGCACGTAGACAGACATCAAGAGCGCTCGCAGCGCCCAGAACTGACAGTGCAGGGTGAAAGATTCAAGCCCGCGGAACCGGGCGTAACCTGCGGCGAACTGCGCGCGGGCAGACTCCGTCATGGGCCAGCGACACCAGGCCCGTGCGATATCGAAATCCAGGGAGCCTACACACATGCTCTCGTTGTCGACCACTAACAGCTCGCCAGCAGCGTCAAGCACCATGTTGTCA
>JBLRXF010000401.1:0-2810 GCA_047920875.1 Haliea sp.
GCCGCAGCAGGCGGTTGGCAATGCGCGGAGTGCCGCGGGCGCGGCGGGCAATTTCCGCGGCACCGTGGCTGTCCATGCCGATACCCAGGATCGCCGCCGAGCGGGCGACGATGGTCGCGAGATCCGCGACCTGATAAAACTCCAGCCGCTGCACGATCCCGAAGCGGTCGCGCAGGGGCGACGTCAGCAACCCGGCGCGGGTGGTGGCGCCAACCAGGGTGAAAGGCGGCAGGTCCAGCTTGATGGAGCGGGCCGCAGGCCCCTCGCCGATCATGATGTCGAGCTGGTAGTCCTCCATCGCCGGGTAGAGGATTTCCTCGACCACGGGGCTGAGGCGGTGAATCTCGTCTATAAAGAGCACATCCCCCGGCTCCAGATTAGTCATCAGGGCCGCGATGTCCCCCGCCTTCTCCAGTACCGGTCCAGAAGTGGTTTTCAGGGACACGCCCATTTCATTGGCAATGATACTGGCGAGGGTGGTCTTGCCCAGGCCAGGAGGGCCGAAGATCAGGGTGTGGTCCAGAGGCTCCCGGCGACCGCGCGCGGCCTGCAGGAAAATAGCCATCTGATCGCGCACTACCGGCTGGCCAATGTACTCCTCAAGAGTCCGGGGGCGAATCGCCCGATCCAGCAACTCCTCGCGCTCGCCCCTGGCCTGGGGCGCGATCAGGCGGTCGGTTTCAATCATCAGCGGCTCACCACAGCTTTCAGGGCGCGGCGGATCAGGTCTTCACTGTCGGCAGCGCTGTCATCGTTGACCGCAGCAATCATGCGCGCGGCCTCGGCGGGTTTGTAGCCCAGCGCCACCAGCGCGCCTTCGGCGTCCGCCACCTTGTCATGGGCCGGGGCGTAGCCGGCTGCCGACATCGCTGCCCCGGCGTCCGCCCATTGGCCCAGCCAGTTTTTCAGCTTGTCGCGCATCTCCACCAGCAGACGCTCGGCGGTTTTCTTGCCCACCCCCGGCAGGGCCACCAGCGCCGAGAGATCGTCCCGCTGCACACAGCGGGCGAACTCGGTGGCGTCCATGCCGGAGAGGATCGTCAGCGCCAGTTTGGGTCCCACTCCGCTCACTTTCACCAGCTGCCGGAACAGGGCCCGGTCGCGCTCGTCGATAAAACCGTATAAAAGCTGCGCATCCTCCCGGACGACAAAATGGGTCAGCAGAGTCACCTCCGCGCCCAGCTCAGGGAGCTGGAACAGGGTACTCATGGGCACCTGCACGTCGTAGCCCACCCCGGCCACATCCACGAGAATATCGGGAGGCTGCTTGTAGACCAGGGTGCCGCGTATCCTGCCAATCATTGTTCTGTCACCGTTGCGCTAGCGCATCCGCCGCCGGCGCACGGAGGTAGCGCCGACGATGTTTATCATACTGTGTTGGGTGTGGGCATGACACAGGGCGGCGGCGAGGGCATCGGCGGCGTCTTCCTGGGGTTCAGCAGGCAACTTCAGCAGCACCTTGACCATGTGCTGAACCTGGCTTTTATCAGCGGCACCGGTCCCCACCACCGCCTGCTTGATCTGGCGGGCCGAATACTCGGCCACCGCCAGATCCTGGGCCACGCAGGCAACGATCGCCGCGCCCCGCGCCTGTCCAAGCTTGAGCGCGGAACCTGCACTCTTGGCCATGAATACCTGCTCAATGGCAAGCTGATCGGGACAGTGCAGCAGGATAAGCTCGGTGACGCTGGCGTAAATGACCTTCAGGCGCTCGGGCAGATCCCCCGGAGGCAGACGGATGACACCGCTGGTCAGGTACTCGCTGCGACCGGAGACGTAATTGATGATGCCAAAACCCGTTTTGCGGGAACCGGGGTCGATCCCGAGGATGACCGCCATACTCTGCTCCGAGCGCTGCCTGGAATCCGTGATCTGTATAAATCTACAGTATTATCCCGGCGACTCCAACTCCCGCCGGGAACCCCAAGCAGAGCCCTACTGACCAGTGGCCGCCGGCTGGGCCTGGCGCAGGCGAATATTGAGCTCTTTCAGCTGTGCCTCGTTCACCTCCCCCGGCGCGTCCGTCAGCACACAGTGGGCCGTCTGGGTTTTCGGGAAGGCAATGACATCGCGGATGGACTGGGTGCCGGTCATCAGCATCACCAGGCGGTCGAGGCCGAAAGCCAGGCCTCCGTGCGGCGGCGCACCGTACTGCAGGGCCTGCAGCAGGAAGCCGAACTTCTCCTCGGCCTCCTCATCGCTGATGCCCAGAATACGGAACACGGCCTGCTGCATGTCGCGCTGGTGGATGCGGATGCTGCCGCCGCCAAGCTCGGTACCATTCAGCACCATGTCATAGGCTCGGGAAAGGGCCGTCGCGGGGTTCGCCACCAGGGCCTCGGGGGAGCAGGAAGGCGCCGTAAAGGGATGGTGCAGCGGCGTCAGGCCGCCGTTGCCGTTGTCCTCGAACATGGGAAAGTCCACCACCCACAACGGTGCCCAGCCGGCGCGTACCAGGCCCTGGTCCTGGGCCACCTTCAGACGCAGCGCGCCCAGGGATTCGTTCACCACGGAAATGCGGTCGGCGCCGAAGAAGATGATGTCGCCGTTTTGCGCGTCAAGGCGCTGCATCATTTCCGCCACCACCGCGTCCGGCATGAACTTGAGGATGGGCGACTGCAATCCCTCCACGCCGGCGGCCAGATCGTTAACCTTGATCCAGGCCAGACCACGGGCGCCATAGATACTGACGAACTTGGTGTAATCGTCTATTTCCTTGCGGCTGATACTGGCGCCGCCCGGCACCTTGAGCGCTGCAACCCGGCCGCCCGGGTCATCCGCGGGTCCGCGGAACACCTTGAAGTCAACCT
>JBLRXF010000402.1:0-2783 GCA_047920875.1 Haliea sp.
GCGGGATTGATGCCCGACAGCGCCCTGACGATGCCGGCGACTTTCTCGGGAAAATGCGCACCGGGCTCGGCAATCACCAGGCCGAAGAAGTCCGGCAGCTGCAGCACGGCGATAACCACGGCGATCCCCGCGGTGAATCCCAGCACCACCGGATACGGGATATACATCACCAGGCGCCCAAGACCGCTGATCCCGAAAACCATGAGGATCACGCCGGCCATCATGGTCGCCAGCAGCAGGCCGCCGAGGCCAAACTGCTGCACGATGGGAATGAGGATGACGACAAAGGCCGCGGTAGGGCCGGAAATGTTGAAGCGCGAGCCCCCCGTCAGTGCGATCAGGGCACCGGCTACGATTGCGGTGTAGAGGCCGTGCTGAGGCGCTACGCCAATGGCTATCGCCAGCGCCATGGACAGTGGAATGGCAACCGTGCCGATGGTGAGCCCGGCCATGATGTCGGCGCGCAGACCCGCCAGGCCATAATCCCCCGCCAGGCCCTGGCGCAGCCCTGCACCCAGAGCCGGCAGATGCATGCCCGATAACCAGTTGCCCACACGCATGTCCTCCGGGAGTTGCACTGAAGCGAGGTTCAGGCGAGCGAGTATACTCCAGGCGGCCAACAGGAAGGGGCGGACTTCCCGCCAGGGCAGTCTATCCCGGGTGTTAGACGAAAGACGGTGGGTGCAGCTCGCGCTCGCCCTGGGAGACAACCGTGAGGTTCCGCCGCAGATAGCGGGCATCGCCAGCGCGCATTTCGATGACGTCCTGGTAGCGGATATACATATCGAAACACAGGGCGCGACCGTCACGCTGGTAGAAATGTGAGGCCACGCACCAGGTCTCGCCGCGGCAGAGATCGCCCTGCCACTCACCGGTCACCTGCCCGACCAAGTGGAAGGTGCTGTCGAACTGGCGCAGAAACTCCAGATTGGCAATGAATACTGCGCGGGATCCGGCCTCGAAGCCGGGACCCTGCTGGGTAAACTCCGGCCACATGATGGCTTCCATGGCAGCGAAGTCCCGATCATCTACCGCCCGCGCATAGCGCGCCGCCAGACTGGCAGGAATGGACTCCTGGCTCATTGGCGGGCCTCGTACTGGGCTACCAGCTCGGCGATCGCGGCGGCGACGCGGCCAGTGCCGTAGCCCAGCTCGGCTACGCCCTCAGGCTCGTAGCTGACGGTAGCGCCGCGCCCGGCGAACATGATCATGTCCGGCAGCAGCGGGTGCTCCTCGCTCCGCACCTCAAGAGCCTGCGGGTTGCCAACCGCCTGGCACCACAGCTCGAAGTAGGCCTTCCAGCTCAGGTTTTCGTCCCCGACCAGGTAGGCCCGCCCTGCCTCGCCATGCTCCAGGGCGCCGAGCACCGCCTCGGACAGCGACGGCGTGGTGATGTGATTGGTGCCTCCTTCTGGCGCGAACATCGGTACGCCTTCCATAAAGCCCTTCGCATAGAGGTAGTTGTAGTACAGGTGCTCGACTTCCAGACCTGGCAAATGGCCGAGTACGAAGGGTGCATTGAGACTGCAGACCGCAAAACTGTCGTCACTCATCGCGCGGATGGCGTCGTCGGCCAGCGCCCGCGAACGCACATAGGGGCTGGTTTTGATCTTCTCCGGCGCTACCTGCGGGTAAAAGGTGCCAATATAGGCTGCGCGCGTGATACCCGCGGCCTTTGCGGCAGCGAAAAAGCGCGGAATACCCTCGGTGTTGTAGCGGGTATAGAAGTCATCCTCGGTAACGGAGCCGTCCTGGGGCAGCTGACGGATATCGACGCCCGCGGCAAACACCAGCCAGTCGAAGCCCTCGAGGCGGCCGTCGGAGACGTCGTCCTCAACATAATGGGTGGGCATAAAGGGCAGCTGCGCGAGGGCCGGCACCGACGGGGCCGAGCGTGCCATCAGGGTAACATCGTGACCCTTGTCAGTCAGGTACAGGGCTGCGTGCCCACCAATCAGACCTGTGCCACCGACAACCAATACTCTCATGATGCTTCATCCTTCTACCGTGTTGTTGACCGAGCGCAGGCGCGCTGCCGAGGTCGCAGTGTAAAGCGCTTGCCGACCGCCTGCGTAGCCGAAGGGGCCGATCTGCAGCGCCGGCGGTAGAAAAAACGGCAGTCGGGCTATTAATCCATACGCATTGGCGCCCCGTAAGGTGCCTCGAGAGCGCGGCAAGCGCTCCCTGAGGACGCCAGTCGCCCCCGAATAACCATTTGATTATCATGGTTATAATCGCCATAGTGCGGGCCGGAAACAGTTGGTTTTCGGAAACTTTGGCTCTAAGATTGAGTCCAACGGTTCAACGCACCTCGTGTGCACAGCAATGGAGCAGTAAGCGATGCAAGAGAAAGGCTTCTACAATCTGAACACCGTAGGCATGGAGTCTGTGGTCAGCACCAACAAGGTGCTGCGCAACACCTACATGCTGCTGGGCATGACCCTGCTGTTCAGCGCGTTCACAGCCGGTGTGTCCATGGCCATGGGCCTGCCCCACGGCGCTGCGCTGGTGCTGATGCTGGTAGGTTTCGGGCTGCTGTTCGTGGTCCACAAGATGGCCGACACCAGCAAGGGCCTGCTGGCGATCTTCGCCTTCACCGGCGTTATGGGTGCCTCCATCGGCCCGATGCTGAACCACTACCTGTCCATGCCCGGCGGCCCGTCGCTGGTGATGCAGGCCCTGGGCGGCACCGCGCTGGTATTTTTCAGCCTGTCCGCCTATGCGCTGACCACCCGCAAGGATTTCTCCTTCATGGGCGGTTTCCTGATGGTGGGACTGGTGGT
>JBLRXF010000403.1:0-2753 GCA_047920875.1 Haliea sp.
GGGTTTCCAGGTGCTGGCGGTTGTCGGCCGGGGCTTCCCAGGCCAGCTCGCACTGCACCAGGCTTACGGTCAGATCTCGCATAGACGCTCCGCGGCACGCAGCAGCTGTTGATCCTGCTTGGCAAAGCAGAAACGGAGCAGCCGCTGCGGGGGTGGTTGTTGATAGAACACCGAGACCGGGATGGACGCTACGCTCACTTCCCGGGTCCACTGCTCGCAGAGGGCGGTATCGGCGGTTTGGCTGATCGCGCTGTAGTCCAGCAGCTGGAAGTAACTGCCGGCGCTGGGCTGTAGCCTGAATCGCGAGGGCGCCAGCGCTGCGCAGAACAGGTCGCGCCGGCGCTGATAGCTTGCGGCCAGGGTCAGCGGATAGTCCGGCTCCTGGGTCATGAAGTCCGCCAGCGCCTGCTGCACCGGCGTCACTGCCACGAAGCAGACGAATTGGTGCACCTTGCGCAGCTCCGCGGTGAGCGCCGCTGGGGCGATGCAGTAGCCGGTCTTCCAGCCGGTGACGCCGAAGGTCTTGCCGAAAGAGAAGACGGCGAAGCATCGCTCCCGGAGCCCGGCGAACTGCAGGGCGCTATGATGCTGACGGCCATCGTAGACCAGGTATTCGTAGACCTCATCGCTGACGACATACAGGCCGTGGCGTGTGACCAGGCTCTCCAGCTGCAGCAGGTCCTCACGGCTCATTACGGCGCCGGTGGGATTGTGTGGAGAGTTGATCACCAGCAGGCGGGTGCTGTTGCTGATGGATTGCTCGATGCGCTCCCAGTTGGGCGCAAAGGCCGGTGCTTCCAGGGGAACGTGGACGGGAATCCCTCCCGCCAGTGTCACCGCGGGCGCATAGCTGTCATAGCAGGGGTCCAGCAGGATGACCTCGTCACCGGGGCGTACGCAGCCGGTAATCGCGCAGTAAATGGCTTCGGTGGCGCCAGGTACCACGGTGATTTCCGTTTCCGGATCGCAGTGCACGCCGCGATGGCGCTCGAGCTGACGGGCAATCGCCTCCCTCAGCGCCGGCAGCCCTGCCATCGGTGCGTACTGGTTGTGCCCCTCCAGGGCATGGCGGGCCAGGGCCGTGCGCAGAGCCAGCGGTGCCGGGAAGTCCGGAAAACCCTGGGACAGGTTCAGCGCCTGCTGTTCGTTGGCCAGCGCCGACATGCGGGTGAATATGGTGGTACCGACAGTCGGCAACTTGCTCTGCAGCATGGCGTAGACGTCCTACAGCTGGGTATCCAGCGGCAATTCGGTGCTGTTCTTGATTTCGGTGACGGCCATATGCGAGTGCAGTTCGCGGATCGCCGGGCTGGCAGTCAGCGTGTTGCGTACAAAGTCCTCGTAGTGGCGAATGTCCCGGGTCACGATCTTGAGCATGTAATCCCAGATACCGGTCATTGTATAGCATTCCATCACCTCGGGATGGCGCACGATATCCCGCTCAAAGCTCATCAGGTTCTGGCGCCCGGTAGAGGTGAGGTTGATGGTCGCAAAAACCACCACCTCCATGCCCAGGCGTGCCCGGTCCAGCAAGGCGACCCGGCGCTGGATCAGTCCGTCCTCTTCCATGCGGTTGATCCGTCGCCAGCAGGGGGACTGGGAAAGATTGATCCGCTCGGCGATGCCGGCGGTGCTGATGGTGGCGTCCCGCTGCAGCAGCTTGAGAATCTCCACGTCCTGTTTACCCAGAATAACGGACATAATTTTCTCCTTAATGCGTTTCTGCGCATAACTTATGCGCATTAAAGCGGAAAACGCCGGAAAATCAAATAACTCTTCCTATACTTTTACGCGACAATTCCGCCTCCTGGAGGAGCTGCAACAATGGGTACAGACAACGGCAAGATCATCCGCAAGGTGTCCCTGGATGACAAGTACGCCCTCGATACAGCCCGAGCCTACATGACGGGTATCGAGGCACTGGTGCGCCTGCCAATGCTGCAGCACCAGCGTGATCAGCGCGCGGGACTCAACACGGCGGCGTTTATTTCCGGCTATCGCGGCTCGCCGCTGGGTGGGGTGGACCAGGCTCTGTGGAAGGCCAAGCCCTGGCTGGCGCAGCACAATGTGCATTTTCAGCCCGGGCTCAATGAAGACCTGGCCGCGACGTCCGTTTGGGGCAGCCAGCAGACCAACCTCTTCGGCGGCGCCAAATACGACGGTGTCTTCGGTATGTGGTACGGCAAGGGCCCCGGCGTCGACCGCAGTATGGACGTCATCAAGCACGCCAACGCCTTCGGCACCTCCCGCTATGGCGGTGTGCTGGCGGTCGCGGGGGACGATCACGCCTGCAAGTCCTCCACCCTGCCACACCAGTCCGAGCACATGTTCATCGGCGCCTCGGTGCCGGTGCTCAGCCCCTCGAATGTGCAGGAAGTGCTGGATCTGGGTATTTTTGGCTGGGAACTGTCCCGCTATAGCGGTTGCTGGGTGGCCCTGAAGGCCATTACCGAGAACATGGATTCGGCGATTTCCGCGGATATCGACCCCAACCGCATCGAGATCGTTATCCCGGAAGAGTTCCAGCTGCCAGCGGACGGAGTACATGGGCGCTGGCCCGACAAGCCGCTGGAGCAGGAGCTGCGGCTCAACAAGTACAAGATCTATGCAGCGCGGGAATTTGCCCGGGTCAACGGCCTCAACAGGATCGTCGTGGATTGCCCCAATCCGCGCTTTGGCATCATCACCACCGGCAAGGCCTACCTGGACGTGATGCAGGCGCTGGAGGACATGGGCATCGACGAGGCCGTGGC
>JBLRXF010000404.1:0-2736 GCA_047920875.1 Haliea sp.
CCCTGATCCTTGCCAGCTGCGTGGCAGCCCTGGTGGGCAAGCGGATCGGCCTGTCCTGGCACGTCGCACAGGAGGGTATTGTCCACGGCATCGCCACGGGTCTGGGGCCGACCCTGATCCTGCTTGCGGTAGGCATGCTGATCGGCACCTGGATACTCTCCGGCACCGTGCCCGCCATGATCTACTATGGCGTGCAGATACTCAATCCGGCGGTGTTCTACGCGGCCAGCGCCGCCATCTGCGCCGTCGTTGCGGTCAGTATCGGCAGCTCCTGGACCGTGGCAGGGACCCTTGGCATCGGCTTGATGGGTATCGCCGGCAGTTTCGGCCTGTCCCCCGCCATCACCGCAGGTGCGATCATTTCCGGGGCCTATTTTGGCGATAAACTGTCGCCGCTCTCGGACACCACCAACCTCGCAGCCGCCGCCACCGGCGTCGACCTGTTCGATCACATCCGTCACATGCTCTGGACCACGGTACCCGGCTTCGCCCTGGCCCTGGCGATTTTTCTGCTCATCGGTGGCGGCGCGGCGGCCACGCCGGAAGAAATCGCCCTGCTGCAGCGCAGCCTTACCGAGGAATTCAACATTGGCCTGCATCTGCTGCTGCCGCTGCTGCTGATGCTGGCCCTGATCTATCGCCGCTTTCCCGCGTTTCCGTCCATTGTTGTCAGCGCGCTGGTGGGCGCATTGTTTGCGATCCTGTTCCAGCCAGAGGCCGTGCGCCAGCTGGCGGAGAACGATCCAGACCTGACACAGCCCTTGCTGCTGCTCAAAGGCGTATGGATCAGTCTGTTTGACGGCTATATCTCCGACAGCGGCAACGCCTTCCTCGACGACCTGCTCAGCAAGGGCGGCATGAGCAGCATGCTGAATACAGTCTGGCTGATTATCTGCGCCCTCGGCTTTGGCGGTGTACTGGAGCGCACTGGCATTCTTGATTACCTGCTGCAACTGATCCTGCGGCGGGTGCACAGCGCCGCCGGGTTGGTGAGCGCCACTGTGGGCACCTGCATCACAGCCAATATCCTGGCCGCGGACCAGTTCATCTCAGTCGCACTGCCTGGACGCATGTTCAAGGAAGAGTACCCCCGTCGCGGGCTGTCACGGCTTAACCTGTCCCGCACCCTGGAGGATTCAGCCACCCTGACGTCGGCACTGATCCCCTGGAACACCTGCGGCGCCTACATGTCCGCGACTCTGGGCGTGGCGACCTTCGCCTATGCACCGTTCGCTTTCTTCAACCTGATCTGCCCGCTGCTGGCGGTGCTCTATGCCTTCTTCCACTTTGCCCAGAAGCCCCTGGAAACGGGCGCCAGCGCAGGTCAAACAGCGTGAGCAGGGAGCCGACAAACTGGGATCATCCGCAGCCCTTCACCCTGCATACCCGAGTCGGCGCCGACGACATCGACGGTCTGGAACACACCAACAACACCGTCTACGTGAAATGGTGTGAGCAGGTAGCCTGGGCGCACTCAGTCGCCCTGGGCCTGGATCTGGCCACCTATCGGCGCCTGGACAGGGCAATGGCCATTACCCACAGCGAGTACGACTACCTGCAGGCTTCGCGGGAGGGTGACGAGCTGGTTGCGGGCACCTGGATTATGGGCTGGGACCGCAAGCTCAGCATGGAGCGCCAGTTCCAGATACTGCGGCCAGCGGATGGCGTCACCCTGCTGCGGGGCATGATGCGGTTTGTCTGTATCGAAATCAGCAGCGGGCGGCCGCGGCGGATGCCGCCCGAGTTCATCGCCGGCTACGGCCCGGCAATCATGGGGTGACGCTCAGCTGCGGTCCCAGGAAAAAGCCAGAAGACGGCGAATATCGGCCTCTCCGGTCGCCAGCAGCAACAATCTGTCCACCCCCAGCGCAACCCCACTGCAGTCCGGCAGCCCCACAGCCAGCGCAGCCAGCAGGAGTTCGTCCAGTGGCCGTTGCTCCTGCCCCCGGGCATGACGGCGGCGATTGTCTTCCTCGAACCGCGCCCGCTGCTCAGCGGCATCAGCCAGCTCATGATAGCCATTGGCCAACTCGATGCCGTCTACATACAGTTCAAAGCGCTCTCCCACCGCATACCCATCGCGCTCGCCCAGGCGCGCCAGGGCAGCCTGGCTGGGTGGATAGTCATAGACGAAGCAGAGGCCCTGCTGTGCCAGCCAAGGCTCAATGCAGTGGGTCAGCAGCAGATCCAGCCACAGATCGCGATCGCCGCTCAGGTCACCCACATCCACCCTCTCACGTGCCGCCCGCTGCAGGCTTGCCAGGGAGTCGGCAAAGGGATCGACCCCAATACTGCGCTGGAACAGCTCCCGGTAGCTCAATGCCTGCCACGGCCGCTCACCGAGGCAGGCACACACCAGAGCCGCCACTTCAGCCATCAACTGATGCTGATCCATTCCCGGGCGGTACCACTCCAGCAGGGTGAACTCGGGGTTGTGGAACCGCCCCGCCTCGCCGGCACGGAACACCCGGGCGATCTGGTAGACGTCCCCGCTGCCCGCGCAGAGCAGGCGCTTCATGGGAAATTCGGGAGAGGTCTGAAGGAAACGGGGCGCACCGTTCGTGGCGACGCCGAGGCTGTCGAGGGCGGGATCGGTGGGGGCCGCGCGGGAGACCTGGGGGGTCTCCACCTCCAGCACGCCCCGTGTGGCGAAAAAGGCCCTGACCCGCGCCAACATCGCCGCCCGGGCACGCAGCACGGCCAGCAGTGCGGTGGGACGCCAGTCCTCGTTCACCG
>JBLRXF010000405.1:0-2703 GCA_047920875.1 Haliea sp.
GGATTCCATCCCCATGGTGGTGCTGTCAGGCCAGGTGGCTACGCACCTGATCGGTGAGGATGCCTTCCAGGAAACGGATATGGTGGGGATTTCCCGGCCGATCGTGAAGCACAGCTTCATGATTCGTCGCGCCGAGGACATTCCGGCCACCATCAAGAAGGCTTTCCACATTGCCACCAGCGGCCGCCCGGGCCCGGTGGTGATTGATATTCCCAAGGATTGCACCCGCCCTGATGCAAAGTTTGAGTACCACTACCCGGACACCGTGAAGCTGCGTTCCTATGCGCCTGCCCAGCGCGGCCATACCGGCCAGATCCGCAAGGCCGCTAAACTGTTGTTGAGCGCCAAGCGCCCCATTATTTACAGTGGTGGTGGCGTGATCATGGGCGAGAGCAGCGAACTGCTGACCGCGCTGGCGCGCAAGCTCAACTACCCGGTCACCAATACCCTGATGGGCCTGGGCGCCTACCCGGCTACGGATCGGCAGTTTTTGGGCATGCTGGGGATGCACGGCTTCTATGAGGCCAATATGGCCATGCACCACAGCGATGTGATTCTCGCCGTGGGCGCCCGCTTTGATGACCGTGTCACCAATACGGTTGGCAAGTTCTGTCCTGGCGCCAAGATCATTCATATCGATATCGACCCTACATCCATCTCCAAGACGGTGTCGGCTGATATCCCCATCGTCGGCCCGGTGCAGTCGGTACTGCAGGATCTGATGGAAATCATCGACAACCTGCAGGAAAAAGAGCCGCAGCTGCCCGACGCCACGGCCCTCGGCCGCTGGTGGCAGCAGATCGAGGAATGGCGTGACAAGCACGGCCTCTGGACCGGGCGCCGCTACGGTGAGAGCGATCGCATCATGCCCCAGCAGGTGATCGAGAGCCTGTATCGGGCCACCGGCGGGGACGCCTACGTCACCTCTGACGTTGGTCAGCACCAGATGTTTGCAGCCCAGTACTACAAGTTCGACAAGCCCCGACGCTGGATCAACTCCGGCGGCCTGGGCACCATGGGTTTTGGTTTACCTGCTGCCATGGGGGTGAAGCTGGCTTTCCCGGACATGGAAGTGGCCTGCGTCACCGGCGAGGGCAGCATCCAGATGAACATCCAGGAGCTGTCTACCTGTACCCAGTACAACACGCCGATCAAGATCATCAACCTGCGCAACAACTATCTGGGAATGGTCAAGCAGTGGCAGGACATGCAGTACGAGAGTCGCTATGCCATGAGCACCTACGAGGATTCGCTGCCGGACTTCGTCAAGCTTGTCGAGGCCTACGGCCATGTTGGCATGATGGTGACCAAGCTGGAGGATCTTGACCGCTGTATGGACGAGGCCTTCGCCATGAAGGACAAGCTGGTGTTCCTCGATATCTTCATCGACCCGATGGAACACGTGTATCCGATGCATGTGGCTCCGAACGGTGCCATGAAAGATATGTGGCTGAGCAAGAACGAGAGGACCTGACATGCGACGCATTATTTCAATTCTGCTGGAGAACGAGCCCGGCGCCCTGTCCCGTGTGATCGGCCTGTTCTCCCAGCGCGGCTACAATATCGAGACGCTGAACGTCGCCCCCACGGAGGATGCGACGCTGTCGCGGCTGACACTCACCACCACCGGTGATGACAAGACCATGGAGCAGATCACCAAGCAGCTGAACAAGCTGCTGGACGTGGTCAAGCTGGTGGATCTTTCCGAGGGTGCACACATCGAGCGTGACCTGATGCTGATCAAGGTGCGCGCCAGCGGCCAGATGCGCGATGAGATCAAGCGCACCACGGATATTTTCCGCGGACAGATCGTGGACGTTGGCCCGAATACCTACACCATCCAGCTCACCGGCACCAGCGAGAAGCTGGACTCCTTCGTGGCCGCGGTGGCCGCGGCGGATATCCTTGAGGTGGTGCGCTCGGGGGTGGCGGGAATTTCCCGCGGGGAGAAAGTTCTCAGGTTGTAAGGCAATAAAAAGGGGCTCCGCGGAGCCCCTTTTCTCATGTGGCTTCGGCCAAGCGCTTAGACGATGCGCTTCATCGCCGTCATATAGCCGCGCAGTCTCTTGCCGACAATCTCCACCGGGTGGCTGCGGATTTTCTCGTTCACGGCAATCAGCTCCTGATTGTCGACGCCAGTGTCGCCGGCAATGCCCTTGCCGATCACGTCGGTGTCGATGTTGGCCATGAAGTCAGCCAGCAGCGGCCGGCAGGCGTGGTCGAACAGGTAGCAGCCGTACTCGGCGGTGTCGGAGATCACCACGTTCATCTCGTACAGCTTCTTCCGCGCGATGGTGTTGGCGATCAGCGGCGTCTCGTGCAGGGACTCATAGTACGCCGACTCGTCGATGATGCCGGTGGCGACCATGGTTTCGAAGGCCAGTTCGACGCCAGCCTTGACCATCGCAACCATCAGGATACCGTGGTCGTAGAATTCCTGCTCGCTGATCTCGGCGCTCGTGTTGGCCGTGTTCTCGAACGCGGTCTCTGCGGTGGCGGCGCGCCACGTTAGCAGGTTGGCGTCGTCGTTGGCCCAATCCTCCATCATGGTCCTGGAGAAGTGGCCGGTCATGATGTCGTCCTGATGCTTCTCGTACAGCGAACGCATGATGTCCTTCAGCTCTTCCGCCAGATAGAAGGCGCGCAGCTTGGCGGGATTGGACAGGCGGTCCATCATATTGGTGATGCCACCGTGCTTGAGAC
>JBLRXF010000406.1:0-2686 GCA_047920875.1 Haliea sp.
CGGTGTAGCGCTCATCGGGGCGCTGGTAGTAGTTCAGGGGGCCGTAGTTGTAGCTCTCTGTGTTCGGCACGAACTCGTTGCCCACAACCATGTAGTTGAAGCTCGGGCCCAGTCCGGAAGACGGCAGCACGCCAAAGTCGGAGAAGGTGCCGCGGGCCGAGGTGCCGGAGCCCGCGCAGGCGGTGCCCGGGTTGTTCAGGGCGCAGGCGGAGTAGTCGCGCTCGCTCTGCAGGACCGCGTCCACTTTGCGGTAGCCGGCGTAGGCGGTGACGTTACCGCGACCATTGTCGAAGTTGCCGCCCATGATCAGCGACCAGTTCTGCATATCGCCATCGGTGCGGCTATCGTCCGGGAAGTCGAAACCCCTGCCGCCAACAATGGCCTGCAGACCGCGGTTGCTGTTGTCGTGCTGGTACTGGCTGAACTGGTAATCGAACTCGACACCTTCGAAGTCGTCGACCATGACGAAGTTGACCACGCCGGCTACCGCGTCGGAACCGTAGGTGGCGGAGGCGCCGCCGGTCAGCACTTCAACGCGCTGGATCAGGGAGCCGGGGATCTGGTTGATGTCGGCGCCGATGCCACCCTGCAGCGGCGAGCCTGAAGGCAGACGGCGGCCGTTGACCAGTACCAGTGTCCGGGCGTCGCCCAGGTTACGCAGGTTCAGGGTCGCGGTACCGGTGGAGCCGTTGGAGGTACCGGTGTTCTGGTTGGAGAAAACCTGCGGCAGGTTGCGCATCAGGTCTTCCACGCGCACGTTGCCCTGGAATTTGAATTCCTGCGCGTCCACCTGGGTGACCGGGCTGGAAGAGACCAGGTTGGCCTTCTGGATACGCGAACCGGTGACTACCACTTCTTCGACCAGCAGCTGGTCGTTCTGGGCGGTGGCGACCTGCGGCATAACGGCCGCTGCGCTCATGCCCAGTGCAGCCGAAACTGCCATGGTCAGACGATTTTTCCTTAACATAGTAATACCCCTGTACTCTGTTTAAGTATGCTAGTCCTGTGGCTACTGCCACTGGAGACCAACATTAAACGAATTCACCGGGGTGGTCCTCAAAGTTCCTTACAGTTTTGTGACATATTCACGCAATTGGGCGGGAACTCGGCAAATTACCTGAATTTCCCGCGGCATATCCCTGATTGCCAAACAGTTTTTAGCGTATACGGGTGACGCCGACGGACTTGTTGGAGTCAACAACGGTCATTTTGAAGTAGCCCAGCAGGTTCTTTTCAATCACCACGGCAGTGTCGTCCCCGCGATGGAAGTAGCGGCCCTTGAGTCGCTGGCGCCAGACCTGGCCGTTGTCGAGGTAGAAGATCGTATCCCCGGTCCAGCCGTTGAAGGGTTGCTTGACGCGCGCCTCTATGCGGATTGCCTCCTCCGCAGCCCGCACCTCGGGGTTGCTGCGCAGCATTTCCGGCGCCTCTTCCGCGGTATAGCTCAGCAGCCAGCGGTCCAGGGCTTCGCGCTCTGTCGGCGTCAGCTTGTGCAGTCCTGCCGCCTCGAACTGTTCTGCGGACATGAGTTTTTCCACGCCGGGGAAGGTGTCCGCCAGAGCCGTGGCACTGGTAAACGCGGCGCAGCACAGGGCTGAGGCAAACAGGAAATGGCGCATGGTGTGGCTCCGTGGGTCAGAAGCGCTGGCTGATACGGGTGTACCAGAAGCGGCCTTTTAGGTCGTGTGTGCGGGCATCGATGTTATCGTTAAACGCGGATGCAGCCAAAGGGGCTGCTTCGTCAAAGATATTGTCCACGCCCATGGTGAGGCGCAAACCGGCGAACACATCGAAGACATAGCTGAGCTGCAGGTCATGCACCGTCCAGTCACTGATACTGCGCTGGAGGTTGCTGCCGGGCAGTGTCTCGCGCATGGCGCTGACATGGTGAATATCATAGTTGGCGTCCCAGCGCTCTCGCTTCCAGCGCAGGCCCAGCTGGCCTTTCCACTCGGGGATGCCGCCCAGGCCCTCTGAGGCTTCGTCCAGGAAGGTGCCCGCCAGATCAACGGCATCGGCGCCGGGATCCTGCTGAGCCAGGTATTCCCGGATCCAGGCCCCGTTGCCGGTGATGGACAGCTGGCCCCAGGGCTGATCCGGGAAGTGGTAGGAAAAGCCCATATCGGCACCGCGGATCCGGCGCCGGCCGACGTTGATGTTGTTGGCCTCCACCCTTACCAGATTGCCCAGTCCGTCCCGGCTGACGCTGTCTGCGAAACGGCCGTTACCGGCATTCTGGTCGACAATGAACTGGGCGCTGGAGGAAACCACGTTCTTCTGCTCGATTTCCCAGTAGTCTGCGGTGACTCGCAGCCCTGGAATCTGCAGGGGGATCCAGACCAGTCCGGCGCTGAGAGAGTCCGAGGTTTCGGCCTCCAGATCGGGGTTGCCGCCCTTGACGGTCAGGAACTGATTGCGGCTGGGGTCTGCCTGCTGCATGCAGCCCGGGAGCAAGCCGGCGTTCACGGCCAGGGTGCACGGATCGCTGAGGAAAGCCTGTTGCTCGCTATTGCCCTCGTAGAGTTCATTCAGGCTGGGAGCGCGAAACCCGCGCGCATAGCCCCCGCGCAAGGTCAGGGACGGCCCCAGCTGCAGCTTGAGTCCCAGCTTGGGATTGGTGCTGGCGCCGAAGTCACTGTAGGTGGAATGCCGGATGGCCGCTTCCAGCTCCAGGCCGCGGCCGCCG
>JBLRXF010000407.1:0-2668 GCA_047920875.1 Haliea sp.
GGACAGGCAGGCGCCGTGCTTCATCAACGGCATGATTTCGGTGACGACGGCGCTGTGCTGCTTGTCCGGGGTCAGGTTCAGCACCAGATCAGCGGTGGGGATCAGTTCCTGGTAGGTGCCGACGGTAAAGCCGTTGTCGGTGGCGTTTTTCCAGGACTGACGTTTCTCGGCGATGGCGCTGTCGCGCAGGGTGTAGCTGACATCCAGGCCGCTGTCACGCAGGTTCAGGCCCTGGTTCAGGCCCTGGGCGCCGCAGCCAATGATGACGAGTTTCTTGCCGCGCAGCTTTTCCACGCCATCGGCAAATTCGGACTGGTGCATGAAACGACATTTGCCGAGTTGCTGCAGCTGCAGGCGCAGCGGCAGGGTGTTGAAGTAGTTCTGGCCCATGGGGGAATCCTCGGTTGATGAATAAGACGGCGCCACCTTACGGCAATCGGTATGTTGCGTAAAACGCTAAATAGTTGAAACAGATTTGCGTAAGGCGCAAAATGAGGCGCATGGATGTCAGAGGTCTACAGGTATTTCTCTCGGTTGCCGATTCGCTGAATTTCAGCCGCAGCGCCGAGCGCCTGCACCTGAGTGTCAGCGCCGTCAGCCGCACGGTCCAGCGGCTGGAGGACGAGCTGGGCCAGGAATTGTTGCAGCGGGATCAGCGCAGCATGCGTCTGACCCCAGCGGGGCGCGCATTTCTGGAGTATGCCCAGCGCAGCGTGGCCGACTGGCAGGATCTTCGTCGGCAGATGCGCGGAGACCAGCAGCTTGCCGGCGAGGTGAATCTGTTCTGCTCGGTCACCGCCAGCTACAGCATTCTGGCGCCGGTGCTGGAGGCGTTCCGCCTGCGCCAGCCCGGTGTGGAGATCATGCTGCACACCGGCGACCAGGCCGATGGGATTGAGCGTGTTCTGTCCGGGCAGGACGATGTTGCGGTGAGCGGCCGGCCCGAGTACCTGCCACCGCGGCTTGCGTTTCTGTCCCTGCTGCAGTCGCCGATGGTGGTTTGCATGCCCGCCGCCGACTGCGCCGTGCGCCGGAGCATGCTCGCCGGTGATATGGCCTCACCGGGATTCGACTGGTCGGGCATACCTTTTATTGTGCCCGAGCGCGGTGTGACCAAGGATCTGTTGGATAGCTGGCTGGGACGGCGCGGGAGCAAGCCTCGAATCTATGCCCAGGTGGCAGGGCATGAGGCTATTGTCGCGATGGTGGGCTTGGGTCTTGGGGTGGGCATTGCGCCGGACCTGGTGATTCAGGCCGGTGGGATGGCGCCCCGGGTGAGTCCGGTGCCAGTGTGGGAACCCTTGCCGCCGTTGGATATCGGGCTTGTCAGTCTGTCGGCGCGCCTGGCGGATCCGCGGGTCAAATCCCTCTGGGACGTTGCCCAGCAGACCTATGGTGCTGCGCTTTGATATACTGCCTGCCCATTTGATCCGGGCACCACCATGAGCGACGCAAGGGACGACAACACCCAGGACGCAGTGCAGGATTCACACTCGGATTTGCAGGGGGTGGCACCACCTCTGGAACTGATTGTTGATGAGCATGAGGAGGAGTTCTCGGAGAACGGCCGCACCGTGCGTCGCAAGGGCGTCTACCTGCTGCCCAACCTGATCACCACAGGCGCTCTTTTTGCGGGCTTTTACGCGGTTGTCGCGGCCATGCGCGGTGATTTCGAGAGCGCCGCCGTGGCCATTTTTTTCGCCATGGTGTTTGACGGTCTCGACGGCCGCATAGCCCGCATGACCAATACCTCGAGCAAGTTCGGTGCGGAGTACGACAGTCTCGCTGACATGGTGTCTTTCGGAGTGGCCCCGGCCCTGGTCATGTTCAGCTGGGCTCTGGGGGAATTGGGCAAGTTTGGCTGGAGCGCCGCCTTTATTTATGTGGCCTGTGCTGCGCTGCGCCTGGCACGGTTCAATACCCAGATCGAGACTGCTGACAAAAACTACTTCACCGGGCTTGCCAGCCCTGCAGCCGCCGCCATCATCGCCGCCACCGTATGGGTATGCCACGATCTGGGGTGGGTGGGGGAGCAGCTGCCACCGGAGGTCGCGTTCCTGGTGGCGGTGTTGACCGCGGTGACAGGCCTGTTGATGATCGCCAATTTCCCCTACTACAGCTTCAAGGTTGTGGACTTTCGCGGTCGGGTGCCCTTTGTGGTGATGATTGTGCTGATCCTGGTGATCAGCCTGGTAACCCTGAATCCGCCAAGCATGTTCCTGTTGGCTTTTCTTGCTTATGCTGCGTCCGGTCCGGTGATGCAGCTGCAGCGCTGGCGCAAGGAAAAACAGGCCAAATCCTGAGCTGCGGGGCGGTTTCTGCTGGTTTATTGAGCAGTTTTTTCGCTGCCAGAAAATACTTTCAAATATTTTGGTAAAAGGCCTTGCGGGGTCTCGAGCGATACGTATAATGCGCATCCTCGGTCAGGGGCAACCACTGATCAGAAACGGGAAGCCATAGCGCTCCTTGGTTATTTAACAAAGAAACGAAGACAGATGTGTGGGCACTTGTTGGGATAGTTGTACGACTATTCAGACACAACAAGTGACTCATCGATTCATTTATGAATATATGATTTCGAATTGTGTCTGAGCCGAGATTTGGGTGTTATCGCGGGGTTACCGCGCAAACATCCCCTCTTGTCCCTTCGGGGGTAGAGGTAAAAGAT
>JBLRXF010000408.1:0-2642 GCA_047920875.1 Haliea sp.
CCGCAAGCTGGGCCTGATGGACCGCAGCCGCGCCTTCAACACCGAATGGCTCAACGCCATCGAGCTCGGCTACCTGCTGGATGTGGCCGAAGCCATGGCGCACGCGGCGCTTGGCCGCAAGGAATCCCGCGGCAGCCATCAGCGGCCAGAGGACTTTCCCCAGCGTGATGATGCACAGTTTCTCAAGCACAGCCTGGTCTACCGCGCGGGCGATGCGCCGCGGCTGGACTGGCAGGACGTAGTGATCACCCGCTCACAGCCGGCCGCGCGCCACTACGGCGCCGCCGGCCAGCAGGAGAACAAAGCGTGACCGAGACCGTAACCGTGCGCGTGCAGCGCTATCGACCCGAAGAAGACCGCAAGCCCTGGGAGCAAAGCTTCGAGGTGCCCTACAGCGAAGACCTGTCCGTACTGGACGCACTCAACCAGATCAAGGACCAACAGGACCCGACCTTGAGCCACCGCTGGTCCTGCCGCATGGCGATCTGCGGCAGCTGCGGCGTGATGGTGAACGACGAGCCCAAGCTGTCCTGCAAGACCTTCCTCCGGGACTACCGGGGGCAGGAGGCGGTGACGGTGCGGGCGCTGGACAACTTTCCCATTGAGCGCGACCTTGTCTCCGATATCAGCGGCTTTATCGACCACCTGCAAACAGTGCAGCCCTGGCTGATCCGGGAGGATGAGACCGCCGTCAGCGAGGGCGCCTACCCCCAGACTCCGGAACAGATGCAGCGCTACGCATCCTTCAGCCAGTGCATCAACTGCGGCCTGTGCTACGCCGCCTGCCCCCAGTTTGGCCGCGACCCGGCCTTCCTGGGCCCGGGGGCGCTGGCCCTGGCCCAGCGCTACAACCTGGACTCACGGGACCAGGGCGCGGCGCAGCGCATGCAGTGGCTGAATGCAGAGGAGGGCGTGTGGAGCTGCACCTTTGTCGGCTCCTGCTCGGAAGTGTGCCCCAAGGATGTCGACCCGGCCGCGGCGATCAATCGGGGCAAGGTGGCCTCGGACATCAACTACGCGGTGAACCTGTTCAATATCCTGCGAGGCAAGGGCGATGCGTAAACCCTATATTCAGCGCCAGCGAGCCGACTGGTGGCTGCGCAACCCCAGTTACCGCCGCTATATGCTGCGCGAGGCCACGGCCCTGCCGCTGTTCCTGTATACCCTGCTGCTGATGGGCGGCCTGTACCAGTTTACCCGCGGCGAAGCGGCGTTCCTGGCTTGGGTGGAACTGCTGCGCAGCCCCTGGCTGCTGGCCCTGCACGGGCTGGCGCTGGCGGCGGCCCTGCTCCACGCCGTCACCTGGATTGCCCTGGTACCCAAAATACTGGTGATCGACACCGACCGCCTGCGGGTCAGCCCGGAGGCGGTAAAACGGGCGCACCAGGTCGGCGCCGTGATCTGCAACGTCGGTTTGCTGTTGCTGGTCGTGGTGCTGCTGGGCACAGTGGGGGGGAATTGACCATGCGCCGCTCCCACGAACCCATTGCCTGGTCCCTGTTCGGCGCCGGCGGCATGCTGCTGGCGTTTATCGGTCCGGGGCTGGTGCTGGGCACCGCCCTGCTGCCCTGGCTGGCGGCGGGGGACCCGCAAGCGACCCACGCCGCCATCGGCGCGCTGCTGGCACATCCGCTGGGGAAGCTGCTGGTGCTGGCCTGCATTGCGCTGCCGCTGTTCCACACACTGCACAGAATCTATCACGGGCTGCACGACCTGCATCTGCGGGCCCCACGGCTGCCCATGCAGCTGCTCTGCTATGGCGGCGCGACGCTGCTGAGCGCCTTGACCGGCTGGTGGCTGCTGACCTCGATTCCGGCCTGATTATTTTACGAGGGGCCTGAAAATCATGGCTGGGTGAGCTGCCGCAGGCCCCGGCTGAGGCTGGCGACTTTTTCAAAGCCGGCATCCTTGAGGATATTCACCGCCAGAGCCGAACGGCGGCCCGAGCGGCACAGCGCCACTACCGGTTTGTCGCCTGGCACCTCACTCACCCGGGCCTGCAGCTCATCCAGCGGGATGTGGATATCTACCAGCCGCCCGGTAAAGGGGCAATCCCTGACTTCCTCCCCCAGGCGCACATCCAGAACCGTCACCTCCTCCAAATGCTGCTCCAGCCACTCCGCATCAATTTCCGGCACCCCGGCGTAGGTCAGGTGAATGTCTGCCCAGTCCGGACGCGGCGGCAGCTGGCCATCCTCGGGGCAGCCGCTGCGCAGATTGGCCGGCACCGCCTCGTCGATTTTCTTCGGGTGGGGCAGCTTCATCGCGTTCATGTATTCAACGAAATCAGTTTCGTTGGCGCCGCCACCTACCCGGGCATTGAATGCTTTTTCTTCGCCGATGGAGCTGACGGTCCTGCCGTTGTAGTCGTGGGCGGGGTACACCAGGCAGGCATCCGGCAGGCTGAACAGCCGTGTGGTGATGGACTGGTACAAGGTGTGGGCGCTGCCCTGCTGGAAGTCGCTGCGGCCACAGCCGCGGATCAGCAGGGTGTCGCCGGTGAATACCATGGACTGGTCGGCGAGCACATAGCTCATGCAGCCATTGGTATGGCCCGGTGTCGCCAGCGCCTGCAGGCTCACACCGGCGACGCCGAACGCCTGGCCGTCATCCAGCGGCAGGTCCACATGCGCAGCGTCGAT
>JBLRXF010000409.1:0-2630 GCA_047920875.1 Haliea sp.
AGAGCCCCTGCCCCTGCAGCCACCACTGGCGCAGATACACTTCCGCCGGCAGCATGCCAAAACCGGTCAGATCGGCGCCGGCGGGAATCTTGCGAACCACGGCGAAACCGCGGAAATTGCCGATGCGAATATCCTCCTCGACGTGGAAGACCTTGACCCCGAGCAGCTTGGCCCAATTGTTATTGGCGACCGACTCCGCCGTCGGCATGACACGCTCGCGCTGGACATTGAAGTCCACGCCAACCGCCGGGCCACCGCGGGACGTCAGGCAATTCCAGGGTTGGGAGTCACCCGCCTGCCAGGGACGCTTCTTGCCCTCGCGGATAATGCGCGGCAGCAGGGTGATGCCAAAAACCCGCAGCGGCCCGTCGAAACGCTGCTCCACCTGCACCTCCCACGGCGCCGGCAGATCGACCGTGAAACCCAGCTCCCGGTTGACCAGCCTGACTGCACCCTCCTCCGCCACGGCGGCCGAATACTCCCCGACCGCCGCCGACCCCTGCTCAGGCGCGGGCTGTTCCGTCTGCGCTTGCGACCGCTTCCGGTAGGCCTCGGAACTCGCCTGCGCCGCCCGGGTAGGCCGTTCCTGCCACTCTCGCAACAGCGCCAACACGGCTTTGGGATCATCATCGGGACCACATTTGAGGCCGCTGACGCTCCTGCCGCGGTTCACCCTGATCTCGCTGCGCTCACGCGTCTGTGGGTAGCGCCAGTGAATCCAGCGGAAGGGGCGGCGCCCGACGATGACAATATCCCCCGGTCGGGGCTGCTCGCGAATCTTGCCCCTGCGCAGCAGCAGCAAGCGCTCGCTGGTGATCGCGTAGTGTTCCCGCGGATTGCGATTGAAGATCAGCGGCCCGATGATCAGCACCGCAGCCATGACCAGGACCATGTTCCGAGTGTCGGGATTCTGCTGCAGCTGCGCGAGGATGGGTTGCAGCTCACCGGTCCTGCTGAACCACCACCAGGCTGCGGCCGCCACAGCGGCGGTCATCAGCAGGGAACCCATGGTGCCCAGGCGCTTCGGGGTGTACTGGCCCTGCCAATACACCTGCTCCCCGGGGCCCAGCACTCGAGAAATGACCGGGTCTATGCTTTCGGCCGCAAGCGCAGACTGTTGCCCCACTGATTCAACCGCTGACGCCATGTCGCCCCCGCTGCTTGCAATTCAGATTGCTCCCAGGTCTCATAGGCCAGAATGGCGGGGCTGGCCAGTTCTAGCGTTTCTCGATCAGCGGCACCAGGGCAAGGCTGGCCAGCATCAGGCCAGCGAACAGCACGAAAGCCCAGTGATAGCTGCCGGCAACGTCCTGCACCCAGCCCGCCAAGGGCGGTGCAAGGAGATTGAAGGGCATCAGCACCGGATTCATCAGGCCCATCACCCGGCCGTAGTTGGCGGGGCCAAAGACTCCCGCCAGCAGAGCGCTCCAGATCGGGATCATGCCGCCCCCACCCAGACCCACCAGCAGGCTGCCAGCCACCATGCGGGCATAGGACGGCTCGCCAAACAGGCAGGCAAGCCCGCCAGCGACAACGGCAATGACCATGGCCAGCGCCATGCGCACATCCATGCGATCTGCCAACCAGCCGAAGATGAGGGTGCCGGGAATGGCCATCAGGGCAATATTGGAGATCAGCAGTGCGCCGCGGTCAGCGCTGACGCCGGCGTCCAGCGCGAAGGGCACCAGATTGCCCAAGGTGGCCGTAAAGGCGGCAAACAAGACGCTGACAATGGCGGCCACAACCCAGAAGCTGCGATTGCGAATGATCGCGTTGGTCGAGCTGAACACAAGATCCCCGGCCTCGCCGGCAGCTCCCGGGGCCTCCCGCAAGCCGTCGGGATGCAGGCCCTTGTCGCCGGGTCGGTCCACAGTCAGCAGCCAGACCGGCAGCACCAGCGCGGCAATGACGACGGCCAGGACGCGAAACGCCGCGCGCCACTCCAGGGTATCGACCAGCCACTGGATCAGGGGTGGAAACAGGAAGCCACCGAAGGAGGTACCCATCGCCGCTATACCCAGGGCCAGGCCGCGGCGGCGCAAAAACCATCGGGATACCAGGGTGGAGGCTGCCAGCGGCCCCAGCAGCACCAAACCGAAAGACATGCACAGGAGGTAGACCGCCGGCATTTGCCAGATTGCGGTAGTGAGAGACAACAGCAGAAAGCCAGTGGCCACCGCGAGAATGGCACCGCCCAGCAGCAGACGCAGGGGCTTGCGGTCTATCGCCACGCCCAGCCAGGGCGACAGCAGACCACTGCCCAGAATCATGAAGGTCATACCCAGCATGAGGGTCATTCGACTGGGCGCAAAGGTATCGGCAAAAGGCACGACAACGACGCTGTAGGCGTACATCAGACTGCCGGAGCCGATACCCTGGATCAGGAAAGCGACGAACACCTGAGTCCAACCCCAGCCGAAACGCTTGTTCATGCCAGCCCTCCCGGGGCCTCGTGTAGTAAGAGAATGTGCGGTGAGAAAAAGTCTGGTTAAACGGAATTACTGCAGGCCGGCGACGGAGCGGGCCTGGCAATTCAGGTAGCGGGAACTGGCCAGCCACTCCGGATCGGGATACCAGGAGAAGAGAAACTGGCCGCCCTTGAGTGTGTCCACGACCTGTCCGGCCACTTC
>JBLRXF010000410.1:0-2611 GCA_047920875.1 Haliea sp.
ACATTGGTGCTGTTTGACAGCGTCTGCGGTTCCAACAGCGGGCTAGCAATGCAACACCAAGGAGAGTTATTCTCCCTGGTTGCCAGAAAGGAGACACTCATGGAACACACTACACCCCCAACCGCTGCCGATCTCTTCGCCGCACACATGCAGGCCGAACTCGAGGGAGATCTGGATGGCACGATGCAAACCATGTCCGCCAACCCTCATCTGACATCGGTGCCGGTGAAGACCGGTGGCGTAGGCTATGATGGCGTCAGGCAGTTTTATGGAGAGCATCTGATCGGAAAATTCTTCCCACCCGACATGGAGAATGTGCTCGTCTCACAAACCGTCGGCGTCAACCAACTGGTGAATGAGGAGTTCTTCCGGTTCACTCACAGCATGGAAATGGACTGGTTCCTGCCAGGGGTTCCGCCCACCGGCAAGGTTATCGAAGTTGCGATTGTGGTGATTGTTGGCGTGAAAGACGGCTTGGTGACTCACGAGCACATTTATTGGGACCAGGCCGGTGTACTGGCCCAGATTGGCCTGCTGGATCCAACAGGTCTACCGATATGCACCGACAGTGCCGCCAAGGTCCTCGATCCGTCCCTGCCCAACTGGGAGTTCCAGACACCGTAGGGTTTATCTGAGAAGCGAACGGCATGAATCAGTTACCTCATCCTGTCACCCGCACCCAGAGGCTGCTGGCCAGCATAGAGCGGGTTGGCAATACCCTTCCCGACCCTGCGGTTCTGTTCATTGCCCTGCTGTTCATCACCTGGGCCCTGTCGCTGTTTTTCTCCCTGTTCGACTACGACCTCATCGATCCCCGCAACGGCGAGCCGCTGGTGGTGGTGAACCAGCTATCGGCGGGGGCCATGACGGAATTTCTTTCAGCCATGGTCAAGACCTTTGCCCATTTCCACCCTATCGGTGTGGTGCTGGTGGCCATGCTCGGCATTGGCGTCGCTGAACACACGGGATTCATCAACTCGACCCTGCGGGCAATGCTGGGGGTGACCGCGCGCTGGCTGCTCACACCCATGGTAATCGTCGTCGGCATAGTCAGTCACACCGCGGCAGACGCGGGCTATGTACTGGTGATCCCACTGGGCGGGATTATCTTCCACGCCGCAGGGCGCCATCCCCTGGCGGGCATTGCCGCCGCTTTTGCCGGGGTTTCCGGCGGCTACTCGGCCAATTTCATTCCCTCCGCGGTGGATCCCATGCTGCAGGGGATATCCCAGTCTGCGGCGCAGATTATCGATCCCTCGGTCGTGTTGAACCCGCTGAACAACTACTTTTTTACCGCCGCATCATCCGTGCTGATCATCCTGGTGGGCTGGCTGGTGACCGACCGCTTTGTCGAGCCGCGCCTCCGGCATAGCCCCCTGGATGAGGGCCTGGCGGCGGAGACGGGCATGCAGGAACTGGGCGACAGGGAGCGACGTGCGCTGCGCATCGCGCTCTGGAGTATGCTGGTTGCCGTTGTGCTGCTGACGGTAAGTGCCGTATCTCCCGACTCTGCCTGGCGGGGCCCGGCAGGCTCCCTGACGGAGGCGGGAGCGCCGCTGATGGCGTCGATCGTCCCGCTGATCTTTCTGCTCTTCCTGCTGCCTGGCGTGGTTTATGGCATTGCCGCGGGCACGGTAACCAGCAGCCGCGACGTCATCGAAGGTATGACCAAGACCACGCAGACCATGGGCTACTACCTGGTGATCATGTTTTTCATTGCGCAGTTTATCTACGCTTTCGGCGCGTCCAATCTGGGGATCCTGCTCGCGGTGAAGGGCGCCGCCGGCTTGCAGGCGCTGGGCCTGCCCGGCGCGCTGACCATTTCTGGCATCGTCCTGCTCACCGGGGTACTGAACCTGTTCGTGGGCTCTGCGTCCGCCAAGTGGGCGCTGCTGGCGCCGATTCTGGTGCCCATGCTGATGAAGCTGGGCGCCTCGCCGGATCTGACCCAGGCCGCTTATCGCATCGGTGACTCCACCACCAATATCATTACCCCCCTGATGCCCTATTTCCCCTTGGTGGTGGTCTACTGCCAGCGCTACATCCGCAGCGCGGGTATTGGCACAGTCACCGCCCTGATGCTGCCCTACTCGGTGACGTTTATCATCCTCTGGACCCTGTTTCTGCTGGGCTACTGGGCGCTGGACCTGCCCCTTGGACTGCAGTCAAGCTACGCTTATTGAGCGCGGCAGCAGGCTGAACGGGCGATACTAAACCTGCTCATCCTGCTGGGCGCGCCAAAGAGCAGCGTAGTGCCCTTCCAGGGCCAGCAGTTCCCGGTGCCCCCCCTGCTCCACGATGCGCCCCTGGTGCAGCACCAGAATGCGGTCGGCATCGACCACGGTAGACAAGCGATGTGCAATTACCAGGCTGGTATGATGCTGGGAAATTTCCCTGAGCGCAGCCAGGATCGACTGCTCCGAGCGACTGTCCAGGCTCGAAGTGGCCTCGTCAAACACCAGTATCGGCGGCCGCTTGAGCACCGTCCGGGCGATGGATACCCGCTGCTTCTCACCGCCGGAGAGTTTCAGGCCGCGCTCGCCTACGAGTGTTTCGCCACCCTCGGGCAGCTGGGCGAGGAAGCCTTCCAAATGCGCCATGCCTATGGCCT
>JBLRXF010000411.1:0-2607 GCA_047920875.1 Haliea sp.
ATCGTGATTGCGCGGCCGGGCTGGCGTCTGCCCACTGCAGGAGCGGTGGCGGAGTGGGTGATTGACCACCAGATGAAGAATGCGGACGCGCTGCGGGAAGAGCCCGCGGGCGGCGTGCTGGTGCTGGAGCTGCGCCCCCTGGCGATTTCCTCCACCGAGATCCGGGCCCTGTGCCGTGCGGGGCGTTCCGCACGGTACCTGCTGCCGGAGCCAGTACTGGACTATATTGAAACCCATCAGCTGTACCGCGGTACCGCTGACGATAACCGATTACCTGGAGAGAACCTGACCGGATGCAAGCCGAAGCCCTGAAAGAACTTGTTGTTACCGCCCTGGAAGAGATCAAGGCGGTCAATATCGTGACCCTCGACGTCCGCAAGCTGACCGATGTCATGGACTACCTGGTAATAGCCAGTGGCACCTCCAACCGGCACGTCAAGTCGCTGGCCGACAATGTCTGCATGGAGGCCAAGAAGGAAGGTGTGCGCCCGCTGGGTGTCGAGGGTGAGAACCCCGGCGAGTGGGTGCTGGTGGACTTTGGTGACGTGGTGGCCCACGTCATGCTGCCCGCGACTCGCGACTTCTACGATCTGGAGCGGCTCTGGGTCGACACCAGACCGGAGCCCTGATGCGGCTGACGGTCATCACCGTGGGTGGCAAGATGCCGGCCTGGGTAGAGCAGGGCGTGGCCGAATACAGCAAGCGCCTGCCCCGGGAGATACGCCTGCACTGGCGGGAACTGCCGCTGGCCCGTCGCGGCGGCGACAGCACCCCGGCGCAGCTGCGGGAGCGGGAGGGCGAGCAGATCCTCAAAGCGGTACCCGCCGGTGATCGGGTTATTGCTCTGGATGTGCGCGGCGACAGCTTGAGTACGGAGCAGCTGGCGCAGCGGCTTGCGGACTGGCAGATGTCCGGGGTCAACGTCAGCCTGCTGATCGGCGGACCTGACGGGCTTTCCGCCGCCTGTCTGGCGAGTGCCCGACAGCGCTGGTCCCTGAGCGCCCTGACCCTGCCCCACCCGCTGGTGCGGGTGCTGTTGGCCGAACAGCTCTATCGCGCTTGGACAATCACGGCCGGGCACCCGTATCATCGCGCCTAGGGAGCGCACCTCACGTTGGTAACCGCGCAAGCGACAGGACTCCATGCCACAGTACATCCCCCTCAAGGACCCCAGCGGTGATATCCGGATCTTCGGCGCCCGCACGGTGTTTTCCGTCATGGTGGTCCTGGCCCTGCTGGGCATGATTCTGGCGCGTTACTACGATCTGCAGATCAATGACTACGAGATCTATCGTACCCAATCCGAGCGCAACCGGGTGCAGCTGCAGCCCCTGCCCCCCAAGCGGGGCCTGATATTTGATCGCAACGGTGTCCTGCTGGCAGACAACCGGCCCAGCCATATCCTTACCATCGTTCGTGAACGGGTCGACGACCTCGATGCCACGCTGGCAGAGCTGCGGGCTCTGGTGCCAATCTCCGAGGCCGATCTGGAAAATTTTCAGCTGAAATTGCAGCGCCGCCGTCCCTACGAGGCGGTGCCGCTGCGATTTCGGCTGACAGAGGAAGAAAGGGCGCTGCTGGCAGTGAACCGGCACCGCATGCCCGGTGTCACAGTGGATGCGCAGCTGGTGCGTCACTACCCGCACGGTGAGCTGTTTTCCCACGCGGTAGGCTATGTCGGGCGAATCAATGAACAGGAGGCCCAGGTTCTGGACGAGCGCAACTACCGTGGCAGCTTCCATGTCGGCAAAGTCGGCGTGGAAAAGCACTATGAGGAACTCCTGCACGGTGAAGTGGGCTATCAGAATGTGGAGACCAATGCCCACGGGCGCGTGCTGAGGGTGCTGGAGCGATTTGACCCGGTACCGGGGGGCGACATCACCCTGCACCTGGACTTCAAGCTGCAGCAGACAGCCTTCGACGCCCTGGGTGAGCAGCGCGGCGCAGTGGTCGCCATTGATCCGCTGACGGGCGGGGTGCTGGCGCTGGTGTCCACGCCCGGCTTCGACACCAATCTGTTCGTCAATGGCATCAGTGGCGCGGACTACGGCGCCCTGCGCGACTCCCTGGACGTACCCCTGTTCAACCGGGCCGTGCAGGGCCAGTACCCCCCGGGCTCCACCATCAAGCCGATGATGGGCATGGCTGGCCTCGAGTCCGGGCTGGTGACCCCGGAGAGCAGCGTGCCTGATCCCGGCTGGTACAGCCTGCCCGGAGATTCCCGCCGCTACCGCGACTGGATCCTGAAAATCCGCGGTACCGGACACGCCGCCCGGGTCGATTTGCACATGGCGGTAGCCGAGTCCTGTGATGTCTATTTCTACGACCTTGCCCGGCGCCTGACGATTGATCGCATGCACGACTATCTGTCGGAATACGGGCTCGGCAGCCGAACCGGGGTCGACACCACCAACGAGCGTCCCGGTGTGCTGCCTTCCACCCGCTGGAAGCGGGATGCGATGAACCAGCCCTGGTACCCTGGCGAGACCCTGAGTGCGGGTATCGGCCAGGGTTATATGCTGGCAACGCCGCTGCAGCTGGCCGTGGCCACCACGGTGCTGGCGACCCGGGGCGAACAGCGGCAGCCGCGTCTGCTCCGTTCCATCG
>JBLRXF010000412.1:0-2605 GCA_047920875.1 Haliea sp.
GCGGCTGGGCGGCCCTGGCACCGCTGGAGAGCGCGGCCCTGGCGCCCGGCGTGGTCACCGTCAAGGATTCGCGCAAGACGCTGCAGCATCTGGAAGGGGGTATTGTCGACCAGATTCTGGTGGCTGAAGGCAGTGCTGTTCGGGCCGGAGATCCCCTTGTGCTGCTGGACACCACGCAGCTGGAAGCTGAGCGCTCGCAGTTGCGGGGGCAGTATGTCAGCCTCCAGGCCCTGGAGGCGCGGTTACTGGCGGAGCGGGACAATCTTGACGCGGTGGTGTATCCCCTGGAGTTCGCTGGCCTGCGTGACTCCCGTGTGGACGCCGCCATCGCCAGCCAGAACGCGGTGTTCAACGCTCGCCGGGATGCCAACGCCGGTGAGCGCGAGGTGCTGCAGCAGCGCATAGAACAGCTCAGTTCCCAGAGCGAGGGTATTCGCGCTGTGCGCGCCAGCAACGCGCGTCTGCTGGACTCCTTCGAGACCGAGATCCGCGACCTGCGGCGCCTGCAGGAGCAGGGCTTTACCGGCAAACAGCGCCTCACCGAACTGGAGCGTGAACAGGCCAGCCTGATGGGCGAGAATGCCGAGGCGCTGTCGCGAATTTCGGGTAACGAGATTCGCATTGGCGAAACCCGCCTGCAGATCATCCAGCTCGACCGCCATCGTCAAACCGAGATCGTCAATGAATTGGAGACCGTTCAGGCCAGGCTCTACGACCTGGGTGAGCGCCTGCGCGCGCTGGAGGATCGTCTGGCTCGCGGAGTGATCCGGGCTCCAGTCAGCGGCGTTGTGCTCGGCCTCGCGGTACACACCGTCGGCGGGGTGGTGCGGCCGGGGACTGCGCTGATGGACATCGTGCCCGAGCAGTTGCAACTGGTGATCGACGCGGAGATCTCGCCGCAGGACATCGACAGGGTCCGCGCCGGCGACCGTGCCAGAATCCGCTTCAGCGCCTTCAAGAGTGCGACCACTCTGGTTGCCGAGGGCACTATCAGCAACATTTCCGCTGACCGCCTGCTGCGGGAATCCGGCGGCGCGCCCTACTACCTCGCGCAGGTTGAAGTGGATCCTGCCAGCTTGGCCCGCATGCCCCATGTCCGTCTGCTGCCGGGCATGCCAGCCGAAGTGCTGATCAGCACCGGCACCCGCACCCTGCTGCAATATCTGCTGCAGCCAGCCAGCAACGTCATCGCACGTTCCCTGATCGAGGACTAGGCGGCTATGCGACTCGGGGAGCGCCGTTAATGCGTGCCGGCCTTGTTGTCCTGCTGGTGCTGGTAGGGCTGAATTTGCGTCCGGCGCTGTCGTCCCTGGCCCCGCTGCTGGCTCGGGTGCAGGCAGAGACGGGCCTGTCGGCGGCCGCCATCGGCGCCCTGACTACGTTGCCGGTGCTCTGCCTGGGCCTGTTCGCACCCCTGGCGCCCTGGCTGTCGCGCCGTATCGGCATCGAACGTACCCTGTCTCTCGCCTTGCTCCTGCTGGCCGCCGCTCTCGCTTTGCGGGCCAGCGCGAGTCTTTGGCCATTGTTTGCCGGCACAGCCCTGGTCGGCGCGGCGATCGGCATTGCCGGCACTGTGCTGCCCGTGTTGGTAAAACGGGATCTGCCCCGGGGCGCCGACGTGATGACCGGTGTCTATACTATGGCCCTGTGCCTCGGGGGCGCTCTCGGTGCCGGGTTGAGTATTCCGCTGGCGGAGTGGCTGGGCAGTTGGCAGCGGAGTCTTGGCAGCTGGTCGCTGCTGGCTTTGCTCGCGCTGATCTGTTGGCGACTGAGTGCGCCGCAGCCTGTTCCGGATCGAATGGCGCGGCAGCAATCCAAGCCCGGGCGAGGCCTGCTGCGATCGCCCCTGGCCTGGCAAGTGACGCTGCTGATGGGCTCTCAGTCCTCGCTGGCCTATATTGTGTTCGGCTGGTTGCCCGTGTTGCTGCAGCGGCGCGGCGTCGGCGAGGCAGAGGCGGGCCTGCTGCTGGGTGCCTCGGTCTTTGTCCAGCTTTTCTCGGCGCTGGCCGCACCCTGGCTGGCGCGCCTGGGGCGCGATCAGCGCCCGGCCCTGGTCGGTCTGCTGCTGCTGATTGGCATCGGTTTCTACTGTCTGCTGCAGGGGGCGGCATCGCTGCGCTGGCCTGGCGTGGTCGCATTGGGTCTTGGGCAGGGGGGCAGCTTCAGCCTGGCCCTGACCCTGCTGGTCCTGCGCAGCGCCAACCCCGCTGTCGCCGGTCAGCTCTCGGGAATGACCCAGGGCATTGGCTACTGCCTGGCCGCTCTGGGACCACTCGCAGTGGGTCTCATGCTGCAGTTCAATGCACCCTTGCTGCTGATCTGGCTGGCCCTTACCGCGGTTGTTGCGCTGGCGATTGTCCTGGCCATGCTGGCTGGCCGTGGCTTGGTATTGGACATCGATGAAAAAGGTGACTTCCTGACCCGAAGCCAGCGCCGCTAGTCTTCCGCCAGATCCTCATCCTCCTCTTCGGGCTCGTTCAGGGGCGCCGAATGACTGTCTTCGGCGATTGCCATTCCGGCATCAAGTGTTCGAGGAGTCTCCCGTGATCCGTTGTCGCCATCACTGGCCGCCTCAGTGGCGGCGGCCTCCGTTGCCGCCTCCGCT
>JBLRXF010000413.1:0-2592 GCA_047920875.1 Haliea sp.
AAGGGGGACCTGAACGAAGGTTCCACCTACTGGGCCCAGGGCGGGATGGCCGCGGTGCTGGACTCGGAAGACACGGTTGAGTCACACGTGGCCGATACGCTGGTAGCCGGGGCCGGCCTCTGCAACGAGGACGCGGTGCGCTTCACCGTCAGCAACAGCCGCAGCTGCGTGGAGTGGCTGGTAGCCCAGGGGGTGGATTTCGACCATCTGCCGGATGCCGCCCAGGAATTCCACCTGGCCATGGAGGGCGGCCACAGTCACCGCCGCATTATTCACGCCGCGGACCGCACCGGCCGGGCCATTTCCGAAGTGCTGACCGAGCGGGTGCTGGCGGCGGACAATATCGAGGTGTTTCCACAGCGGGTGGCGGTAGACCTGGTCCTGCATGAGGGCCGCTGCGAGGGCGCCTATATCTTCGACCGCCGCAGTGACCGGGTAGAGCTGTTCCAGGCCCGGGCGGTGGTGCTGGCCACAGGCGGTGCCAGCAAGGCCTACCTCTATACCAGCAACCCGGACGGTGCCAGCGGCGACGGCATTGCCATTGCCTGGCGCGCCGGCTGCCGGGTCGCCAACCTGGAATTCAACCAGTTCCACCCTACCTGCCTGTACCACCCCAAGGCGAAGTCCTTTCTTATTACCGAGGCGATCCGCGGCGAGGGCGGCAAGCTGCTGTTACCCGATGGCAGCCGCTTCATGGACGACTTCGACCCCCGGGGCGAACTGGCCCCGCGAGACGTTGTCGCCCGCGCCATCGACCATGAGATGAAGCGCCTGGGTATCGACTGCGTCTACCTGGATATTTCCCACAAGCCCCGGGACTTCCTCGAGGAGCATTTCCCCACCATCAGCGCCCGTTGCCTGGAGCTGGGCATCGACATCGCGAAAGAGCCTATTCCGGTTGTTCCCGCCGCCCATTACACCTGCGGCGGCGTGATCGTGGACACGGCCGGTCGCAGCGATGTGCCCGGCCTCTATGTGATCGGCGAGGCCTCCAGCACCGTGCAGGCCGGTGCCAACCGCATGGCCAGCAACTCCCTGCTGGAGTGCATTGTCTACGCCGAATCCGCCGCCGCCGACATCGCCACCACCATCGGCCGCGCGCCGCAGCCCCACCCCGCCGCGCCCTGGGACGAAAGCCAGGTCACCGATTCCGACGAAGACGTGGTGATATCCCACAACTGGGACGAGCTGCGCCGCTTCATGTGGGACTACGTCGGCATCGTCCGCACCAACAAGCGCCTGGCCCGGGCGGAGCACCGCATCGAGCTGCTGCAGGCGGAAATCAGCGAGTACTACAGCAACTACAAGGTCAGCAACGACCTGCTGGAACTGCGCAACCTGGCCATGGTGGCAGAGCTGATGATTCGCTGCGCCCAGGCCCGCAGGGAAAGCCGCGGCCTGCACTTTACCCTGGACTATCCTGACCTGCTGCCCGAGGCGGTGGATACGGTGCTGCTGCCCGAGCACAGCTAAGGCAAACCCGGCGGCACCTGGTGGTCCGCTGCTTGTATCCGCAGCCAGTCGCGCTATGCTGATACGCCCCCTTGACTGGAGCAACACCATGACCGAACAAATCCCCGCCTCCCTGCCGGACTGGATCAGGGAACACATCGAACTCTACCGCCGCGACCCGGAGGCTGGCCACTACTGGGACGCCTCCCTGGGCGGCGGCCGAGGCATGCTCACCACCCTGCTGCTCACCACCATCGGGCGCAAATCCGGCAAGTCGCTGACCCTGCCCCTCATCTACCGGCCTACCGGCAACGGCAGCTACTGCGTCATCGCCTCCAAGGGTGGCGCACCCGCGCATCCGGCCTAGTATCTGAATCTGGAAGCCAATCCGGCTGTCGAAGTGCAAGTGGCCACCGACAACTTCAAGGCGCGGGCGCGCGTCGCTGAGGGCGAGGAACGCGAACACCTGTGGCAGCTGCTGGTGGATTACTACGCGCCCTACACGGATTATCAGGCGAAAACCGCGCGCCAGATTCCAGTGGTGGTGCTGGATCCGGCCTGAACAGCGCAGCAACGACGGTGACTTTATTCGACGGTGTAGTCCCCTGGCTTGAACTTCGCCAATCGTCGCCGAAGGTAAAAGGTCGTCCAGGGCCAATTGGTGCTGTTGCGACCATTCTTGTCGATGAAGTAACTCACACAGCCACCGCTGTTCCATACCGTTGATTGCAGTGAGGTCTGCAGCTTCTCGTTGTAGCGGCGGCTCTCGTTGCTGTTGATGGTAAAAGTATCCTGGCCCTTGGCACGCAAGGTATTGAGTGCACTCATTATATATTTCAGCTGCGCCTCGATAATGACGAAGGCCGATGAGAAAGTGTAAAGGTTGGGGCCGAAGGTTAGAAAGCAGTTGGGACAGTCTTCTGCGACGGTGCCAAGGTATGCCGCAGGGCTGCCGCGCCACTGTGCTGCCAAACTGACGCCATTCGCGCCCACGATTCTCTCGGCAATGGGCGGATTGGCCACAGCAAACCCTGTCGCAAAGATAATGACATCGACCTCGCAGCGGCTTCCATCTTTGGCTATGACTGTATTGCCTTCCACTGCCTCCACGCTGTCGACAACATGAACATGGGGCTTGGC
>JBLRXF010000414.1:0-2587 GCA_047920875.1 Haliea sp.
CCTCGTTGCAGCAGTCAGTCGCGTACAGGGAGTTGCTTATGGCGAAATTGTGGCAACCGTAAGCTCGAAGTCGGCAGGTCCGGGTACCCGCAGAAATATCGATGAGTTCACCCGCACCACTGCCAAAGGTATCGAAGTCTGCGGAGGTGCGCGCACCGGCAAAGCCATCATTATCATCAATCCAGCTGAGCCACCGCTCATCATGCGTGACACGGTGCACTGTTTGACAATGGACGAACCTGACCAGGCAGCGATTACCCGCTCTGTCCATGACATGATTGCGGAGGTGCAGAAATATGTACCTGGATACACACTGAAAAATGGCCCCGTCTTCGAAGGCAAGCGGGTATCCATGTATATGGAAGTCGAGGGCCTGGGAGACTTCCTGCCAAAGTATGCCGGGAATCTGGACATTATGACTGCGGCGGGTTTGCGTACGGCAGAGATGTATGCTCAAGAGATCCTGGCTGGCAACTTTGTGCCAGGGGGAGTGTGAGGAGATGCAGGCGATGGATTTGAAAGGTAAGAAAGTTACGGTTCACGACATGTGTCTTCGCGACGGGATGCATCCGAAACGTCACCAGATCAGTGTTGAGCAGATGGTTACCGTTGCAAGAGCCATGGATGAGGCTGGCGTACCACTCATTGAGGTGACTCACGGAGATGGGCTGGGCGGTGCATCGGTGAACTATGGTTTCCCTGCCGCCAGCGATCAGGAATACCTCACCGCCGTCTGCAAGAAGATGAAAAGCGCCAAAGTCTCTGCCCTCTTGTTGCCAGGGATAGGCACGGTCGATCATCTGAAGATGGCGGTTGACTGTGGTATTTCCACTATACGGATTGCGACACACTGCACGGAGGCTGATGTCTCCGAGCAGCACATCACCATGGCAGCCAGCATGAATGGCCTGGATACTGTGGGTTTTCTGATGATGGCCCACATGATCGAGCCTGAGGAGTTGCTTGTTCAGCTCAAACTGATGGAAGACTACGGCGCCAACTGTGTCTACATCACGGATTCCGCAGGCTACATGCTCCCTGAGGATGTCAGTGCTCGTGTGGCTTTGGCTCGCAGAGAGCTCAAGCCTTCCACTGAGTTGGGATTTCACGGCCACCACAACCTTGCCATGGGCGTTGCCAACTCCATCGCTGCCGTGGCTGCGGGCGCCAACCGCATCGATGGCTCGATGGCCGGCCTGGGTGCCGGCGCAGGCAATACGCCACTCGAAGTTTTCATTGCCGTGTGTGATCGCATGGGAATAGAGACGGGCGTTGATACCTTCAAGGCGATGGATATTGCCGAGGATCTTATTACCCCCATGATGGATGAGCAGGTGCGCATTGACCGTGACGCTCTCACGCTGGGTTACGCAGGGGTGTACTCATCGTTCCTGCTCTTCGCCAAGCGATCCGCTGCCAAGTACAATCTGTCCAGCCGCGATATTCTGGTCGAGCTTGGTCGGCGGCGTACCGTAGGTGGCCAGGAAGATATGATTGAAGATCTGGCCCTGGACATGGCCAAGGAGCGCGACCTTATCAAGGATCGGTGACTGTATGCTTGATGAGGCGGAGAAAACCGGCCCGGTCACGATCTCGATTTCCAGGCACATCGTCCCTGGCCGAGAAAACGATTACGAGGCCTGGCTTCAGGGTATAACTGCCGAGGCATTGACCTTTCCCGGCCACATGGGTGTTAACGTGATTCGCCCGAGGCCCCCCTCGGCCGAGTATGTCACCATTTTCCGCTTCGATAATTACCAGCATTCCCGTGACTGGGAGGAGTCGGTAGTGCGCGCCGACTGGCTGGCGCGGCTTGAAGGTATTACTGAAGGCGAGGATGCCGTGCAAAAAGCCACTGGCCTCGAATTCTGGTTCAGTCTCCCCGAGTTGCCTGCCGCTCGTCCATCGCCACACAAAATGGCGCTGGTACTGCTGGTGGTCGTGTTCGTCCTGGTCTTCGCCATCAATCTGTTCCTGCTTCCGCTGCTTGCTGATTGGCCAATGGCGTTGCGGGTTTTTATCGGCGTGTTTCTGCAGGTAATGCTGATGACCTACGTTGTCATGCCCCGCGTTACCCTGTTGCTCAAGCGCTGGTTGTTCGCATAAGGCACCTACAGCTTCTGTAGGAGCCCGCTGGCCCAGGCCACTCTCTCTGGCCGCTACGCGGCCATTCACCTTGTCCGCGGGCGATCGGCGGCGGGAGATCGGATTTGGGGGCTTCCCAGAAGTGCCGCTGGCGGGAGGCTCGAAATAAGGCGCGGGAACTGAAGGAAAAGATACGGCAGGGCATTGATCCGGTGCAGGAGCGTAAGGATCATCGTCTCAAACTCGTGCAATCTAACGCCCGTAGTCTCAGTTTCGCGGAAGCCGCCAAGCGTTGTCATGCCGTGAAAGCGCAGAGTTCAAGAACGCCAAGCATGCCGCCCAGTGGCTGACCACGCTGGAGAAATACGTTATCCCACAGTTGGGCAAGTTGCCTGTGGCTGAGATCGACACCCCCCAGGTGCTAGCGGTATTGCAGCCGATATGGGCAGAGGTGCCGGAAACAGCCAGCAGTGTACGTCAGCGTATTTCCGCCGTGTTCGAC
>JBLRXF010000415.1:0-2580 GCA_047920875.1 Haliea sp.
GGGAGAACGGGTAATGATTCCCGCAGCGTACATTCTGTCCAACTCTCGCTTTATAGTGCCCTTACCCATATTGGCCAGCCTGACCAACTCATTGAGATAAAAACTGCGATCTGGCTTTCCGTAAAGCGCCCGCAACAAAGCCTGCTGCGTTTTGGTAAACAGCGCATCACCAAGTGTGTGCTTATTCATGCCAGATTCTCGTACCCTTTCTGGGTACTATCGGTCCTTTAGTGGGACTTTTCAAGTGAAGTACTGGCACCAATCGGCGGAGGACCACCAAGTAGACAGCTACTTCATTTGGCAATGCCTGCTCGTTACCGACTCTCGACCTGTGCCGGACGCGCCGGGATCAGTCAGGCGGTGTTGTTGGGAGAGGCGGAAGATAACGCCGGGCAAATGCGTTAACCCGCTCGAGTTCCTCAAGCAGCAACTCGGCCTGCAAAAAACCCTTGTTCAGCAAGCTGGCTTGAATCGCAGGGTCTTCTGGGTAGTCGTGGGAGAACTGATTGCGCATCTCCCGCAGTTCCAGCCAGCGGGCCGAGGAGTGAATCGCGCCCAATTTTTCGAGTCTATTCAGCTTATCGATAAATGCAGCCAGGTCCCCGTACTCTCCGGTGATTTCCAGAATTCCGGGTAGGAGCTTTGAGCCCATGGCATCCTGCAACTTTGCAAACCGCACCGAGAACTGGTCAAGCACCGCGATGGTGACCTCATCCAACTCAACCATTTTAGCGGGGGCAAGAGGTCTCAGCACCTCCAGGGTATGCAACGCCCAGCGCAAGCGTTCCGCATGCTTCTCACAGGCGGCCAATTCCGCGAGGAATATCGCGCTTTTCACAGGGGAACTCCTTCGCTGCGAGCAACTTTGTGAATACGCTGCATGGGTGCCTGCTTGCGCTTGATAACCAGATCAATCTTCTGCTCACCCAGGTATTGATGCAGCTCAACCAAAGCCGCAATCCTGGCATCCACCAAAGCGTCAGGATCCTGCAGTTCGGGTTCGATGTACAAATCGATGTCTCCCCCCCGACGCGTATCGTCAACACGGGAACCAAACAACCATATCTGGCTGGCTGCACCGAATTTTTCGTGCAGAACTGCGGTAATCAAATCGCGCTGCTTTGTCGATAGTCGCATCGGAGTGACCCGTTCAGGGTTTCAAACATTATCAACCTGGGGGCGCATCCGCCGCAATGGCCGCAAGGTCAAATGGCCGCAACGTCAAAACGGCGGGCTGGATGGTTAGTCTCTATCAGTCCCTGACCTGTTTCGGGCGCGCCGGGCCGCCTTCACCGCCAGGCCCAGCACGGGCAGCTTGTGGATCTCGTCGATTACCCGGTCCTTGTCGGCGATCACCTCCAGCGCATGACTGTGCAGGGCGCCGATTTCCGCCAGGCGGCTGTCCAGCTCCGCTATCTGTTCATCGCGCTCGGTGATGGTGGCCAGGGCGTGGCCCAGGTAGTCACCGGTTTCCTGCAGACGCTGGTCCAGCTCCGCAATCTGGGTGTCGCGCTCGGCGATGGTGGCCAGCGCCTGACGGTGCTCTGCGGCAAGGGCTTCAATATCGGCATCCTTGGCGGCGATAGTCGCCAATGCCTTGCTGTGGCTGTCCCCCAGTGCCGTGAGCTCGGTAGCGCGCGCCACGAAGCCGGCCACCAGCTCGGCAGTCATCCCTGCGGCCGGCCAGGCGGCATCAATGGCGGATGCCAGGGCAGGCAACCTTTCCGCGGAAACGTTCGGGAATGACAGGCAGTCGTTGGTGGCGTGCTGAGTGTGGTGACGCAGGTCCCGGCGCACCGACGCCGCCAGCGCGGCCTCGTCAACGGTCAGCGGCAGCGCTGCCGCCAACCCCTGCATCACGCCTGCAGGGTCCGCGACCAGGTCAGGATAGGCGACCTGCAGCGCATCCGCAGGCAGCGCCGCAAGCAGCGCCTTGCGATAGGCAAGATCCAGCCGCAGCCCATAGCCAAGCGGAAACCCATCGCGGCGCTGCAGGGAATGCGCCACCTCCAGCGGCGAGCGCGACGCAACGCACACCCGGGTCGCGATACCCAGGGAATCGCAGGCCTGCAGCCACAAAGGCAGCGTCAAACAGAGCCGCGGATCCTTGACAACCCACAGTGGACCCGGGCCAAAGCCGCGCTGGAGAATCTCACTGGCCTGCCGCTGAAAACTGGCGAGTGCCTGTGCGGGCCAATCACCGGCATAGACTGCGGCGCCCGGCGCGTACCAGCTGCCTCCCGCAGCCGCCAACAATGCGTCATTGGCGGCAACAACGTCGGCATCTTCCCAGAAACCATCGTCATTGACCCCGGCCATCGGTGCCAGCAGGTGCTCGCCAAAACCGGCCCCGCAAGCACGCAGGGCCGCGCACAGGGCCGAGGTACCGGAGCGGTGCATGCCAACAACAAAGAGCAGCGCTTCGGGAGCCAAGTTGGTCACTCAGGAAATCCTGACGAGAGTGCGGGCGTACTTAGGTACCAGACTTGTAGGGCGCCAAGAGCTCATCTACCACTTTGCCATTGATGTAGGCGTCATCAGTGATCCGGAGGCTGGCCTCGAACTCCTGCGCCGCCAGCT
>JBLRXF010000416.1:0-2575 GCA_047920875.1 Haliea sp.
GAGCTTGATTGCGGCCATACCTGTGCCGGACCCGCATCGCAGCGTAGCGCGCCAGGTATTGCGCGGGGATGTGCCCTCGCCCATCAATCCGCCCTCGGGCTGCAGTTTCCACCCCCGCTGTCCGGTGGCGGAGCCGCGTTGCGCCCAACAGGAGCCCGGGCTGGTAGCTATCGGCGCAGGTCAGTTCGCCGCCTGCCACCTGATTCACAGCGAGCTCTGACGCGGGGAACCTCTCAAAACAGCTTGTGTTCGCCCAGCTCCTGGCCCGCCAGGCCCTGCGCCAGTACCCGGCGATAGAATGCTTCCAGCGTGTCATTGCCCCAGGAAGGTGTCGCATCCGCGTCGTAGCGGCCGCTCGCCGGGTTCAGCAGCAACATCGACTCACTGCCGTAATAGCGCCCGATACGGGCGAACTCCGCCTTGTCCGCCAGCGCCGGAACCAGACGGGAGAGGCCGCCGAGTACCGCTATCGCGGCATCAAACAGGCCCAGGGGCAGCTGTCGGAACTTGGCAGGCTGACCGCAGAGGCGGAACAGCAGCTCACCCTGCTGGCGCGGGGTGATGGCGGGGCCCGGACCACCGATCGGCAGGATACGGTTGTGGTACTCAGTGGACTCCAGACAGGCAAGCATGAAGTCGGCCAGATCGGCTTCCGAGATCGGCTTGCAGGCGGTCAGCTCACCATTGCCAAAGACCATGAAGGGCTTGCCAGCCTGCACTCTGGCTACCTGTCCAGCCAGGGACTTGAAGAACGCGGTGGGGCGCACGATTGACCAGGTCAGCTGCGAATCCATCAGCGCCTGCTCGAAGGCGAGCTTGGCTTTCTGGAAAGCCAGCAGAGGCTTTTGCACACAGATCGCGGAGAGCAGCAGAAACTGCCTGGAGCCGGCAGTCTCTGCCACTCGCAGCAGGTTGAGGTTCGCCTGATACTCCACCGCCCAGGCATCCGCGATGCCGCCGGTACGGGTCGCCAGGCAGGAGACCACCATCTCCGGCACCTCCTCCCCAAGCATCGCCGCGGACAGGGACTCCGGCCGGGTCAGGTCCGCAAGCAGCAGGCGGGCGCCCGCGAAGGCGGCATCGTCCGGGGATAGCGGGCGCCTCAGGATACAGCTGACGCGATAGCCCCGGTCCAGCAGCTCCCGCACGACCACCCGGCCGATATAGCCCGAGGCGCCGGCAATCAGCACCCGTGGGCCCGTGCCGCCCGGATAGCGGGCGGCGGCTATACCTGCGGCCACACGGGCTGGCGCTTGTCGAAAAACGCCTGGGTGCCCTCCCGGGCATCCGCAGTGGTCATGGCAGCGACCATGGGTTCACAGGTGGCACTGTAGGCTTCAGCCAGGGGTTTTTCGAGCTGCTGGTAATAGGCCCGCTTGCCCCTCGCTATACCCTCGGCAGACTTGCTGGCAATTTTCTGCGCCAGCGCTTGGGTGTCAGCTCGCAAGCTTTCAGCGACGGCCACGCGATTGAGCAAACCCATGCGCACTGCATCCCCGGCGTCAAACAGGTCGCCGGTCAGAGCCAGCTCCATCGCGTGCTTGCGATGGATATTGCGGCCCACCGCAACCAGCGGTGTCGTGCAGAAAGCCCCGATATTGACCCCGGGGAGGCAGAAACGCGCCTCCTCACTGGCAATGGCGAGATCGCAGGCCGCCACCAGCTGACAGCCTGCCGCGGTGGCAACACCCTGGACACAGGCAATGACCGCCTTGGGTGATTCGGTGATACCCAGCATCAGGCGCGAGCAGGCCTGCAGGATGGTTTGCATACGGGCCCGGCAATCAGCGTCCGACTCGCCAGCTTGCGGGGTCATTTCACGCAGGTCGTGACCCGCGGAGAAAGCAGGACCGGAGCCGGTGATAACGACACAGCGCACCGCGGCATCTGCTGCCGCCGCGGCCAGCGCCTCGGTCAGTGCATTGATCATCTGGCTGGACAGAGGATTACGCTGCCCGGGCCGGTTCAGCGTGAGCCAGAGTACCGACCCTGACAGATCGGCAAGCACCCAGGGGTTTGCTGCGGCGGGAGACATGGCTATACCTCGTGACGGCTGGTAACTGAAGCCGATACTGACTCGCTGGCAGCGGCCTGTCCAGCCAAGGCCTGATCGGGGTTGCGGCGATTGCCGTATACTGGTGCTCACAAACAGTACGGCAGCGCAGGAAATCGAATCATGCCAGAGAACACGTCTCCGCCATCAACAGCCCCCAGCCACCCCCGCGTGCCCTGCAGAGGCTGCACCCAGGACTGCCCAAACTACGACAGCTGCGAGGGCAAGCCCTGGCGGATAGGCCAGAAGCCGCCGGAGGCGGTGATTCGCGGGATCAACGTACGCTGCTAGCAGGGCGATCGCGCGGGGACCGCGCTCCCACGGGGATACGGCGCTGGTGCTGTGGGAGCCCGCTCTGCGGGCGATTGGGTGGGGGCAGCATTGTGGGAGCCCGCTGGCCCAGGCCACCCTCTCTGGCCGCTGCGCGGCCATTCACCTCGTCCGCGGGCGATCGCGCGGGGACCGCGCTCCTACAACTTCGTGGTAGCAAGTTTCGGCTTGACAGCCGCCTTGCTGCGGGCC
>JBLRXF010000417.1:0-2564 GCA_047920875.1 Haliea sp.
CCAGCATCTGGGCGAGCGCTTCCAGAATCTGCTGGCGGCGTTGGGATTTTTTCGGGGGCATGTCGCTCACGTTCAGCAGAGATGGTGATAATGCTAGCGACTCGCTGGCGGTCCTGCAACACGCCCCGGGCCGATAGCGGGGCTTTTTCGTCAGCTCACTTTGCGCGGCTGGTGATCAGAGTGCCGATGCCGATGTCGGTGAAGATTTCCAGCAACACCGCATGAGGTACCCGTCCATCAATGATGTGGGCGCTGATAACGCCACTTTTTACTGCGTCCAGGGCACAGCTGATCTTGGGCAGCATGCCCCCGCTGATGGTACCGTCCGCGATCAGCCCATCGACCTGACGGGTGCTGAGCCCCGTCAGGATGTTGCCTTCTTTGTCCAGCAGGCCGGAGACGTTGGTCAGCAGCATCAATTTTTCGGCGCGCATGACCTGAGCGATTTTTCCGGCAACCAGGTCCGCGTTGATGTTATAGGTGTTGCCCTCCCGATCAACGCCTATCGGTGCGATAACGGGAATGAAGTGGCTGCCGAGAATAACCTGCAGTACTTCGGTATCAATCTGCTCCACCTCGCCAACGTGGCCAATATCGACAATCTCCGAGGCGCCGAGCTCGGGGCTGTAGCGGTTGACCTTGAGCTTGCGCGCGCGGATCAGCTGGCCGTCCTTGCCGGTCACACCGATTGCCTTGCCACCGGCGCGGCTGATGGAGGAGACAATCTCCTTGTTCACGCTGCCCCCGAGGACCATCTCTACCACGTCCATGGTTTCGCTGTCGGTAACGCGCATGCCGTTGACGAATTCGGTGTGGATATTGAGCTTTTTCAACAGCTCGCCGATCTGGGGGCCGCCACCGTGCACGACTACCGGATTCATTCCGACCAGCTTCATCAGCACTACGTCGCGGGCGAAGCTCTCGTGCAGCTGTGGGTCCACCATGGCATTGCCGCCAAACTTGACCACAATGGTCTTGCCGGTGAATCGCTGGATGTAGGGCAGTGCTTCGGTCAGTACCTTGGCAATATTCATGGCAGAGTCGCGATCAAGTGACATAACAGTTCCTGGGATGGGAAAAATCAGTAGGGGATTTCGAGGCCGGATCCGGTGGCCGCAAGCTGACCGCGGAAAGCATCCATAATACGCTGCAGCTGCTCCGGTGTGGATGCCTCAAAGCGCGCGGTGAGGGCGGCGGAAGTATTGGAAGCCCGGATCAGCCCCCAGCCGTCGTTGAAGTCGACGCGCATGCCGTCCAGGGTGTTGACCTTGCCCTCGGGGAAGCTGGCGCTGTCGACGAATTTCTGCATCACTGCGAATTTGGCAGCTTCGGGCACGGGGATCAGGATTTCCGGCGTATTCGCGGTCTCCGGGAAAGCGGTCATCAACTGGTCCAGCGTCTTGCCCTGGTTGCTGACGATTTCCGCCAGCCGGGCAGCCGCATACAGGGCGTCATCAAAGCCATACCAGCGCTCACCGAAGAAAATATGCCCCGAGAATTCACCGCCGAGCAGGGCGCCTGTCTCCGCCATCTTTTCCTTCATGAAGGCGTGGCCGGTTTTGGACAGAACCGGCCGGCCCCCGTGGGTTACCACCAGCTGGGCCAGGTTGCGGCTGCACTTGATGTCAAATACCACATCCGTACCCGGATTGCGGGAGACAACATCCTGCACGTAAAGCATCATCAGCTGGTCCGTGCGCAGGATTCTTCCAGAGCCCGTTACCACGGCCACCCGGTCACCGTCGCCATCAAAAGCGATGCCCAGGTCGGCGTTCTCGCCGACGACCATCGCTACCAGGGCGGCCAGATTGTCCTCCCGGCTGGTGTCGGGGGAGCGGTTCGGAAAGCTGCCATCCATTTCGCAGAACAGCGGCAATACCTCGCAGCCCAGCTCCCTGAACAGGCGCGGGGCGATCTCGCTGGTAGCGCCATTGCCGGCATCAATGACCAATCTCAGTGGCACGGGCAGGGCGATGTCGCGAACAATCTCCTCCATGTACTCGGGGAGCAGGTCTGCGGACGACAGCGTGCCCTGACCCTCACAGAAATTGCCCTCCAGGGCAGATTCCCGAATCCGCTGCACCAGGCCGCCGGCAATAGTGTGGTTCTTCAACACGATCTTGAGGCCATTGTCCGCGGCCGGATTGTGACTGCCGGTGACCATGACCCCGGAATGTGTCGTCAGTTTGCGGGTGGCGTAGTACAGCAGCGGTGTCGGCACCACTCCGATGTCGATGACCTGACGGCCGGTGGCCAGCAGGGCCTGTATCAACGCCTGTTTGATCCGGGGACTGGATTGACGGCCGTCGCAGCCAACCGCCAGCGCAGCTTCATTTTTCTCTGCAGCCAGGGTGCCTACTGCTCGACCTATCAAGTCGACGGCGGCATTGCCCAGCTCACTGTCCGCCTCGCCGCGGATGTCGTAGGCGCGAAAAATGTGCTGCGGGAGGATGTGGTGGTTCCCGGGCCGGATCGGGAAGGGATGATGGGGAATGCGCCGTCCACGATTCAGGGGCTGGTGCGGGTGCCGCAGATGATGGAGGAATCATGAGCGAATTGGCGTT
>JBLRXF010000418.1:0-2563 GCA_047920875.1 Haliea sp.
ACGCAGACCGTTCACAGATCGCCGCCCTCCGCCACCGGCACGCCGGCACTGGCCAGGAACTCGGCGATGTTGGCGTAGGCTTCTTCAGCCTCAGGCAGCTCCGGGGTGAACAACTGCCAGACGTGTACCATGTGCGGCCAGGTCTGCAACTCCACGGGCGAACCGGCCTCCTGGGCCTTGGCAACATAGCGGCGAGCATCATCCAGCAGCATTTCCTGCTCACTCGCCTGAATCAGCACCGGCGGCAGTCCGGCGAGATCGCCGCGCAAAGGTGACACATCGGGATGAGCAGGTGGGATGCGGTTGTTGAACCAGGTCAGCCACAGCAGCAGAATGGCGGGAATGCGTGCCAGCTTGCCGAACAGGGGGCCCAGCATAGGGTCAGTAGCCAGATTGCTGCGCATGCTGGGACCGGTCATGGTGACATCGGTAGAGGGCGAAAAAGCGACTGCAGCGTCAGCTGCCCGCAGCCCCTCGTCGCGAGTCCAGGCAATGAGGCCCAGGGTGAGGCTGCCGCCGGCGGAGTCCCCTGCAATCATGCCGTGATCCAGCGCCTCCGGGCCCTCGGGACCGTTGACCAGGAGCCAACGCCAGGCGTTACGGCAGTCCTCGATACCGTCGCGACGTCGGTGCTCGGGGATCAACCGGTAGTCGAGAGAAAATACCGCGGCGCCGGTGAGGCGTGCAAGACGGTCAGTAATTGCGCGGTGACTGCGTGGACTGCCGGCAAACCAGGCGCCACCGTGGATATAGAGCAGGCGCCGGCGCGAGTCGTGGCCGGGCGCCAGCACCCACTCGCCGCGCAGCTGCCCCTCCCTGACCGTCTCGAAGCGGCAGGCAAACTCGACGCCGTCGCTGAGTGAGTCCATCAACTCGCGCATGGCCCGCAGCCGGCCGCGACCCCGCTGCGCTTGCCCTGCAGCGGCGAGCTCACCCAGCCGGACCAGGACTGCCCCGTGCTCCGGACTGGGTTTGCCCAGCGGTGCAGGCAACGCCGGTGCATCATAGCGGGACAGGTCCTCGCCGCGCAGATAGAGCAGGCTGAAGGCGAAAAACGCCAGAACCGCGAGGACAAACCAGATCATGAAACCACTCCGGGGGGGGACGAGGCCTGCATTAAACCAGAATGGCAGCGCGCTGCACAACGCGGACAACTGGCCCCCGCCAACGCCCTATGATTCTGCGGCAAGGGCGCTATACTGGCATATTTTTGGCGATCGGTCGGGAAGATCTACAGGCATTTACCACTGTGAAGAAACTACCGAGCAAGGCAGAACTGCGGGCAGCGCTGGAAAACGAGACCCAGCGTTTTCTGCAGCAAGGTGGAGAGGTTGAATCTGTGCCCCAGGGCATCAGTGGCAAAGACCCTATGGCAGCGCCGCTGTATTTGACCCGGCGCCTGTTTCTGGAGCCCCGGGTTGAACGCACCCTGGTGCCCGAGGTGGTGGCTGCCATTGAGCAGCGTCGCAAGACTCTGCTCAAGCGCAACCCCGGCCCCAAACGCAGCCGCCGTCCTCAGCCCCGCCGCAAAACCCTCTATGACGATTTTGGCGAGCCTTTGCGCCGGGTCTGGGTGGAGGACTAGCCTCACGGTTCGGCATCCGCTTCGGCTGCAGGGCTGTCATCGTGCTCGGCAACGTCCGTTGCCCCGTCCAGCGCAAAGGCAAAGCGATCCTGAGGAATATACACTGTCAACCGCTGTCCACCGATGAGCTCACCCACACGATAGGCCCGACCATCGATGTGCGCCCGCCAGTTCGGCCCCACCCGCATGCTGGTCTGGTGGCCGCGGCTGCCGTCGTTGTGCAGCGTGCGCAGGGTCAGGCGATTGCCACTGACCCGCAGCACTTCCACTTCGGCCCGGGCGTAGAGCACGCCGTCTCGCTCATAGACACCCTGACAGATCTCCTCGATATCCGGATAGCTCCGGTGCACCGCCTCAGACCAGTTGAGGGTGGCGCAGGTGGGCAACCCTGTCTGGATATCGTACTGGGCCAGCGCAGCCGGCGTCAGCAACATCAGCAAGAGCAGTACCGCGTGGCGATTTTTGCTGAGCATGGTGTACTCCAGGATCCGTAAGGTAGGGGCCTTCTGTGCCCCGCCAAGCCCCGATTCTATACCCTCAGCGGTTCCGGGCGAAGGCCGCGGCAGCGGATCACAACACAGGGACTATACTGAGCGAAGCGGCCGCTGAAATCTGCGGCCGCCGTCCGGGCGTATACAGAACCGATATCGCCAATGAGGTCGAGAGCACATGATCGTGCTGCACGAGAAAATAGACGTACCGCGCCGCGTCCGGGAGGCCTTCGATTACGTCAGGGATTTCCGCACCACCACCGAGTGGGACGCTACCGCAATCGACGCAGTGAAACTCAGCACGGGACCTGTGGTGGTCGGCACCCGGTTCAGGGTCACCTGCGAAATGCCGGTCGGCTCCGTGGATCTGATCTATACCGTCACTCACCTTGAGCAGGACAAGGCCATCGAGCTGCACGGCAGCTGCAAGCTGTTCGAGGTCAACGATGTGATCCACTTTTCCGAAACAGCGAGCGGTACGCACATT
>JBLRXF010000419.1:0-2547 GCA_047920875.1 Haliea sp.
GCGGGCTCCGCGGCGCCGGACAGGTAGTTGCTCAGGCCCTTGTGATTGGGCAGGCTGAACATCTTGTGCAGGCTGTGGTTGCGCAGGTCGGCGTCGATCAGCAGCACGTTGGCGCCGGTCTGGCACAGGTTTACCGCCGCGCTGATCGCGGTGGTGGTCTTGCCCTCCCCGGCGCCGGGGCTGGTCACGTGCAGCACCCTGGGCACGCCCTCGGAGGTGCTGAAACTGAGCGCCGTGCGCATGGAGCGGTAGGCCTCGGCAAAGGCCGACGTGGGCTGATGGAAGGCCATCAACGCCACGTCCGTTCCCCGCACCTCGCGCTCGGGCACCTTCGGGATAACCCCCAGTACCGGCTTGCCGAGGAGCTTTTCCAGGTCCGGGCTGCTCTTGATGGTGTCGTCCAGCAGCTCGAACAGGAAGGCGAGCCCTACCCCGGCAAACAGCCCCAGCACCAGGGCGATGGCAATGCTGCGCTGGATGTTCGGGCTGTAGGGGCCGCGCGGCACGGCGGCTGCGTCCACCACCGAAATGTTGTTGTTGGCAATGCCCGCGGCCACGCCCACTTCCTTCATCCGCTGCAGCAGGCCGTCGTAGAGTTCGCGGTTGGTATCCACCTCACGCTTCAAGGTGGTGAAGTCGGTGCTGCTCTCCTCCAGCTGCAGAATCTCTTCGCGGGTGGCGGCAATGCTCTCCTGCAGCTTCACTTCCTCGCGCAGGCGGGTCTGGAATTCCATCTTGATGCTGTCGCGGAAGCTGTCTATTTCGCGGCCGATTTCCGCGTCCACCTCCTCAATCTTGCTCGCCAGCTGCAGCATGGCCGGGTAGTCGGGCTTGAACAGCCGCGCCAGTTCGCTGCGCTCGGTCTGCAGGGAGACCTTGCGCTGCTTCAGATCCTGGATGACCTTGCTTTCGAGTATCTGCGGCAGACTCTCAAACTCGGATGCGAGCATTTCCTGATAGCGGGACTCGGCCCGAATGCGTTCGCCCTCGGTCTTGACCTGGGCGCTGCTCAAGGCCCGCAGTTTGTCGGTGAGGGTACCCAGCTTGTTCTCGGTACTGACAATGCCCCTGGCCTGGGTATACTCCAGAAACACGCGCTCGGAGTCCTCCAGGTCGGCGCGGACCTGCTTGATGCGGTCCTCGAGGAAGCTCTTGGCGTAGGTGGAGGCGTCGAAGCGGCGCTCCAGGTTCATGTCCACATAGGCCCGCGCCAGGGTATTGACGACCAGCGCTGCCTCGCGCGGGTCGGGGCTATGGTAGTGCAGGCGCACCAGACGGGAGTTGCGCACCGGTTCTACGGTCAGGCTGCCGAGGAAGCGGCCTTCCAGGTTCGGCGCCTGCGGGGGTTCGGTGTTGTTGGCGGGATCGGGCGTCTCGCCCAACAAGCCCGCGAGCATGGCTTTCAAACCGCCCAGGGCGCCTGGGCTGCTGGCGACAGGCGCCGATGGCTGCAAGCCGAGCTGGTCGATGACCCGGCGCGCCAGGTTGCGGCTGCGCAGCAGCTCGTACTGGGTCTCATAGAAGTCGCGGTTGCCGGATTCCGCCGCCACCACATCGTCGAAGCCGACAATATTGCTGGACTCGCGTTCGATCTGCACCGTGGTGCTGGCGCGGTAGATCGGCGTCTGCATGGCCGTATAGATAGTGCCCGCCACGACAATGATCAGGGCGGTAATCAGCACCGTCCAGCGCCGGCGCACCAGCATGGCCCACAGTTCGCGCAGGTCGATGACGTCGTCGTCGCGCTCGACGGCAACGGCCTGCAGGTTTTCCTCATAGCGGGCCAGCTGCTTGCGCATTTCCGCGATCACCAGCTGGTGATCCGGGGCGACGGGCTCGTTGTTGGGTGTCTCTGAACTCATATGTCCTGCACTGTTATCTCAATATTGGCGATAGCCGCCTACGCCCGGGATCCCGAAGGAAAAGCCGCGCATTAAGCTGGAGAAACCCGATTCGGGCACTACAATACGGTCGCTGCCGATAATTTCGGGGTCGGCCTTGATGCCGGCAATAATCTCCTCCAGGTTGATCAGGTAGCCATAGACACTGCCCGAGGGCTCCTGGCGGAACACCACCACCTCTTCCTCATTGGCCACCCGGGTGGGGCCGCCGCCCATGGCAATGATCTGCAGCAGGGTGGTGGGGCCCTTGAGCGGGTACACTCCGGGGCGCGCCACCTGGCCCAGCAGGGTGATTTGCTGGCTGGCATACAGGCTGACATCAACGCTGATCTGCGGGTCCTGCAGGTAACTGGCGCTGTACAGGGCCACCAGCTTGTCCTCCACCTGCTGGGCAGACAGGCCTGCCACCTCCACCGCACCCAGCAGCGGCATGCGGATCTGGCCGCGGGAATTCACCACCCGTTTCCCGGAGAGGTCGGGGATCTGGAAAATGGTGATAGCGAGCTCGTCCGAGGGCCCCAGGACATAGTCAAAGGCGCTCAGGTTCAGGGGCGCAGCACTGGCGGTGGGGGCGTCGGGCAGTGCCGCATCGGTGCGGGCCCAGAGCGGAGCCTCGATATCACGGCCGCTCAGCGGTGCCAGGCTG
>JBLRXF010000420.1:0-2538 GCA_047920875.1 Haliea sp.
CTGCATGCCCGGTAGCCTGCGGATAACGTGATGAATATCGACGGCGCCGATAGTGCCCCTCACGTCTATCGCGTGAATGCCCCAGAGCGGATTGCGGGGATCCATGGTCACGCCCGCGGGGCGGTGCAGGTCTGCTCCAGCAAGGGCTTCGACGGTAGCGTCGAGGTATTGCGGCTGCACCAGAATGTCCACATCCCACATGAAGCGTTTGTCGATGTCGCCGAAGAAGCGCTGTGCCAGAAACAGGCCCTTGAGCACGACATAGGGTATCCCGGCACCGGTCAGCTGCTGGTCGATGATTGGCAGCAGAGCGCGGCAGCGGCTGGCCCGGGCCAGTTGCTGTACGGCGGCTGTCTCCAGGGCGGTGATGCCTGCCGCCGGGAGATAGTCCCGCAGCGGCAGTGCGCTGCACAGCATGTGGAAATGACCGGCCAGCCGGCTCTGCACAAGCAGCGTGCATATCGCCTCACCCTGGTCGGCCGCCGCAGCCAGCAGCGCCGTGGCCTGCTCTGTATCACCCTCCAGCCGCCGCCGCAGAAGATCGCTGATCAACCGCTGTGCTGGGTGAGTTGCGGGCGCTGCAAGGTTCAATGTTGGGCATCCGGTCTGCAAGCGCCAGCCAGCAGCTCCAGCAGAGCGTCAGCGCCGCGACTGTCCCTGTAGCTATCCCTGCCGAGCAGGCATTCCCAGGCGGGAACAGCGGCCGAGAGATCTTGGCATAGAGTCTGGTCATTGGGCGCCTGCCTGCGACCCTGCGGCGGCATGACTGTAAATACCTCGGACAGCCGGTCGGGGCCGATATGCCCAAACAGTCCCTGGCGCAGGCGCAAGCTCGCTGCACTGGCATCCAGTCGGCGCAGCTCCAGCCCACCGGAAGCTCCCGTCTGGCGCGGAAACAGCAGCATTGCTGCCGGTGCTTCGGCCACAGGCTCGCGCTGCAGCAGGGTGCAAAATTGTCGTGGTGTGATACTGGTGGCCCCCTGCTTTATCGGGATCTGCGCGAGCCTGCCCGGTACCTGGGTGTCCGCGATAGAGGCACGGCTGCGGTAACCCCGCGCGATAATCTCCTCCCTCATGCCCGGAAACAGATCCAGGGTTCCGTCGCGTATCGAGACAATGGTCGGCATGCCGCGGACGCTGGGCGCCGCGTCAGCGGTTCTTACCAGCAGGCGGTCGTTGGTGAGAAAGCCGCAGGGAGATCTCCCAAGCGCATAGGTCAGCAGACTGGTTTTACCCGCCTCCCGCCGACCAGTGATGATGGCGGCGCGTCCCTCGCAGACGAAGGCGGACGCGTGCAGATAACGGTGTCCGATCAGTTGCGCTGCACTCATGGCCAGCTCCCGCACCACCCGCATAAGGTTTATACGGCTGTCCGTGTGCGCTTCCGCAGCAATCAGTTCGATGTGCTGCCCGTTAATCAGATAGAACAACTGATGGTCGGTATCATAAAGGGCCACGTCGTATCCGCGAACTCTCCAGCAAGGCAGGTCCCGGGTTCGTATGTCGAGCATGAAGACCCGGCGCTGCCCACCCATGGGGCCGCCTGCTTGCAGGTCCCGGAACCTGGCGCCATCGTAGCTGAGCGTGACTGTAACATCGGCAGCGCTACCTGTCGGCGCGAACCAGGGCAACAGGAACTCCTCCAGCCATGCGGCATCGTCGACCTGACTGGTGGCGACACGGATGTTGAAACCTTCGTAGCTGAACACTAGCTCGCTCATTCCTGTTCCACAAAGCGGCTGCGGGTCCGGGTATGAGAGTGGCTGCTGTGGGACATCACTACCGTTGCGGTCTGGCTTGCATTGTGTGGGTGAACCTATTTTAATCGCGGTTTTCGTGGGATTGTGTTCTCACTCATTCTGCGAGGTTAGCAGGCTCCTTGGGTTAATCCAAGGCTCTTTGATCCGGACCCGGCTGCAGGACTTGTCGTGAGATTACAGAAAATTGATGATGGGATGCTCAGGCTGTGACTGATCGCGGAGAGAGCACATTTGAAGAGCGTCTGGTGCAGCGCCTCGGAACCCTCGTAAGCAGTCACCTGCCATTGTCTGTGGATGGCCAATTGCCCCTGGCAGTGTTGCCCGGCGAGGGTGTGGGCCCTGAACTCATCGCGGTGTGCATGCCGCTGCTCGCAGTTATTGAACGGTATACCGCGTTCCGCTTTGACATCGCCTACGGTGGCAAGATCGGCAAGGAGTCGCTGGTGGAATCCGGAACCTGCCTGAGCGACGATGTCATCGCGTTCTGCCAAAGCAGCTTTGCGCGAGGTGCGCCACTCTTCTGCGGGCCTGGAGGCGACCGCTTTGTCTATCAGCTGCGGAAAACATTCGACATTTACGCCAAGTTTGTCCCCTTGTTGCCGCTGCCGGCCTTGCAGGACACCGGGCCGCTGCGTCCGGCGGCAGTGCGCGGCGCCGACATCCTGTTGATCAGGGACAACATAGGTGGGGTATACCAGGGTTCCTGGCACCAGGAACAGGTCGTCGGGGGGCGTCGCGCCCACCACAGCTTTCATTACGACGAGGCCCAGGTCCGCCG
>JBLRXF010000421.1:0-2537 GCA_047920875.1 Haliea sp.
AGGTGCCACCGACTCCAGTGCCTACACTGCCATTCTTCTGGTTGCTGGCAGCCGTTGGGGGTGTTGCAACACTTGCTTTGCGTCGATTCCGGTCGCGCTCGGTCTTGTAACCGCTAATTCTGCGCTCCCGGGCGCTATGCCCGGAGATACACTCTGTGAGTTCCCTGGCGCACAATCTCGTGCGCCGGGGGCCCTGACCTGAACGACGCGATTGAGATCGACTAGGACGCTGTTATAGCGGTCATGCCGCCATCCAGCGACCGAATACTGCCGAGACCATGTGCCCTTGATGCGTTTCAGGACAGCGGCGTCTGGGCCTATACAGTAGGTCTTGGCTACAACTTCTGACCTGCGGCGGCTTTTCCAGGTGGCAGCTGATGGCAGCCTATGCGCGGAGTCGCACAGACTGCCAGAGGCCACTGCTCCAAGCTTGAAACGAACCCCTGACTCGGTGCCTGCGCTGAAGGCGCGCTGACCCTGGTCGCCTTCCGCCTGCCAAGCGAATGTCGAGGGTAGCGAGTTTGCGCGGTATTCACGTGCAGGCTTGGCGAAGACAAAGTTCTGTCAACTTGAAGGGCTGTCTTGACCATTCAAGTATTCCCCAGGGAGCGCGTCATCATCAAGGCCTTGAGAGACTTTACCCGGGCGCGGACACGGAAGGCGTTGAGCCATTTTCGCGATACCGAGCTGTTGCGCGCGGAGTTGTTCAGCATTGAACAGCTAAAACGTCACGCCCTATCACTGGCGGAACAGCACCGGATTGATCCCCGCGGCGGCGCGGATCGGCTGCTGCCAAGGCTCGCGGACAACGAGCGTGTGCTCCTTGAGGCCTACGACGTGGTTACGGCGGCCACCACCCCGGGGCACCGCTCCGTCCCCACAGAAGCCTGGTTGCTGGATAACTTCTACCTGATCGAACAGCAGATCGGTCTGGCGAGGCGTCACCTGCCTCGCGGCTATAGCCGGCAGTTGCCCCGACTGGCCGGTGGCCAGTCCGCGGGTTTTCCCCGCATCTATGACCTTGCGCTGGGACTGATCTCGCATATGGACGGTCGCGTTGACAGCGACAACGTCAGTCAATTCATCGCTGCTTACCAGTCGGTCGAAGACCTGAAGCTCGGTGAACTTTGGGCCTTTCCGATCATGCTGCAGCTGGCCCTGCTGGAGAACCTCCGTCGTGTTGCTGTGCGCATCGCGCAGCGGCGTGAGGAGCTGGACGCGGCTGTGATCTGGGCGGATCGTATGCTGGTCGCCGCTGAAACGGATCCGAGGCAACTCATCCAGCTGCTGGCCGAGTTCGCCCATGCTGATGTGCCCCTGACCGCGCCGTTTGTTGAGGAATTCTACGAAAGGCTGCAGGCCCAGGGCCCGGCCATGGCGTTTGTGCAAACCTGGGTGGAACAGAAGCTGTTTGAGCAGGGTGTCACGGCAACCGGGTTGTCAGAGGCAGCTGGACGCATGGCTGCGGCCAACCAGATATCCATTGCCAACAGTATCGTTAGCCTCCGCTTTATCGGCGCCATGGATTGGAAGGATTACGTCGAATCGCTCAGTGTTGTTGAACTGGCTTTGCGCGAAGACCCGGCTGGGCAGCACGCCCTGCAGGACTTCGCCACTCGCGATCGTTACCGGCATGTTATTGAAGATGTCGCGCGAGGCAGCCGTTGTAACGAACTGGCGGTGGCCCGGGAAGCACTGGTGCTGGCGCAGGGGGCCGCAGCGCGCAAGGGTCGGCAGGACCGCAGTGCCCACGTCGGCTTTTACCTGGTTGATCGGGGACGGCCAGACCTGGAGCGTCTGTTGGGCTGTTGTCCGACGTTTGCCATCCGGCTGCAGCGCGCCTGTCGACCGGTCCGCCTGCCGCTCTATATCGGCTCCATCCTTGTGCTCACCCTGCTGTTCACGGCCATCGCCTTCAACACGCTCGACGGTCTGGCTGCGAGTCATTGGCTTTACTTGTGTAGTGCGATAGCTGGCCTGATCGGTACCTCGGCGCTGGCGATTGCTCTGGTCAACCTGATGGTAACGCTGCTGGTACCGCCACGGACATTGCCACGTCTGGACTTTTCCCTGGGCATTCCCGAGGCGCAACGCAGCATGGTCATCGTACCGACCCTGCTGGGTGACCTGCGGCAGATCGAGAGTCTGGTCGAAGCTCTGGAGATCCGGTATCTGGGCAATCGCGACCCCAATCTGTACTTTGCCTTGCTCACCGATTTTCCCGACGCAAGCCAGGAAGTGCTGTCTGAGGATGCCATGCTTCTCGCCCATGCGCGGCTATCGATCGAGACGCTCAACCAGACCTACGCTGACGACCGTCCCTGCATTTTCTACCTCTTCCACCGGCCGCGAGTGTGGAACAGCTGCGAACGCCTGTGGATGGGTCATGAGCGCAAGCGCGGTAAACTCGAGCAGTTCAACGCCAGGCTGCGCGGCGAGGCGCTCGATGCCTTTTCGGAAATCGTCGGCGACAGGTCCATCCTCAGCTCGATTCAGTACGTCATTACCTTGGATACTGACACGCAGCTGCCGCGGGA
>JBLRXF010000422.1:0-2483 GCA_047920875.1 Haliea sp.
CGAATCGACTTCGGCCTCACCCTGTACCCACATCCATCCAGTGTTTCCGTCTTTTCTGACGAGTTCCAGCTCGAGCGTGCAGGGAACACCGGTCTCCGCGGTATGGGCCAAGGCCGCGGACAGCCTTTCCCAGCTATCAGCGGTGAACAGTTTCATGTGTTCGGTATAAGGGGGAACGGGAAGTGCCGGATCGAATCCATACATTTTGTAGAGTTCTTCCGACCAAACGACCTGATTGCTTGCCAAGTCCAAGCGCCAATTGCCGATATGGGCAATACGCTGTGTTTCTCCCAGATCTTTGACGACCTTGCGTGTCGCATCCAGCAGGCTGTTGAAGCTGCTGATCAATTGCCCGATTTCGTCCTGCGTGGTAGCGGGCAGCGGATCGGCGATCAAGCCCTGCCCCGGGCGGGCGCCGAGAGCTGCAGCGGCGGCGGCGATCGGTGCCAGTTGGCGCCGAAGCATCCACCAGATCAGTCCGCCAGCGATCAGAGTGAGCAGGATCGTGGTCAGCAGCATGCGCTGCTGCATGTCGTGAATCGGAGCGAAGGCCTCTGTGGCCGGCAGCGTTGCTCCGACATACCAGTCCGCCGCCGGGATGATCTTGATCGAGGTCAGCAGTTCCACGCCCTCGGCATTGCGCAACAGGCCCGAGGTCTCGTGCCCGAACAGGTATGCGTCAATGTCCGGCCTGACGCCGGGCGCTGGCAGGGCTTCCATGATGCGGCTCTTGTCGGTGCTGGTGACGATCATCCGCTGCTGTCGGTCGACGATGACATAGCCCCCCGTACGCCCATAGGGGCTGGAGATAAGCTTGTCCAGGAAATTGTCCTGGGTCAGCTGGACCACGCCCACCAGACTGCCGACGATCTTGCCCTGCGTATCGCGTATCGGCACCGCCAGACTGAAGACAGGTACATGCAAAACCACGCCGATTGTCAGGGCGCCGATGGCCGACTTGCCTTCACCCAGCGCCGCAGCAACGTTGTCGAAGCGACTGTAGTTGATGCCGATACGACCGGCCTCGACCGGTATGGAGGCGACGGCAATGCCTGCTGCATCGGTGATAAAAAAGCCCCCGTTGAACAGAAAGGGCAAGACCGACCGGCGCTCGAGGTTGTCCTGCTGCATTGCTGGTGAGATCAATTCCCTGTTGCTGATGTCAGCGGCGATCATCTCCAGGGATCGAAGCCGGTCCTTCAGTTCCTGATCGATATTTGCGGCCACCAAGGCAACCGTCGAGCGTTGCTGGTCGCCCAGCAACTGCACTATGTCCGTACGCAGCATCTTTGACGCGTAGTAAGCGAGCGCCCACAGGCTGAGGACGAAAATCACCAGAGAACACAGGGTGACGCGAGTCTTGAGTGAGCGCCGCAGCAACTCGACCATGTTGGCTGGCCTCCCGGCGGCAGTCTGACGATAGAGACGTGGGCGCATTAAGCTTGCACGTTGCCCCGGTCCTGGAACGGATCGGTGAGTGCGGTGAGGAAAATCACCGGAATATCGTCGTCAACGATCAGGATAGTTAGAGTGCTCATGACGGTCTGTCCGCGAAAGCAGTGCCATGATCGCAGTATAGCAGCAGCAAGATTGAAAATTGATCCGCTTGAACACTCAAGGCGGACAGTTTAAGGGGACAGGTCCAAAGGACCTGTCCCCCTGACTTTCCTTTGTAGGAGCGCGGTCTCCGCGCGATTGCCCGCGCAGCGGCCAGAGAAGGTCGCCTGGGCCAGCGGGCTCCCACAAGTCTGAGCTACCTCCCGTGGGAGCCCGGTCCCCGGGCGATGGGTGGCCGGCCCGCTCAGATCCGCTCGATAATGATAGCAGGCGCCATGCCACCTGCCGCGCACATGGTGACCAGGCCAAATTGCTTGTCCTGGCGCTCCAGCTCATCGAGCAGGGTGCCGATCAGAATGGAGCCGGTAGCACCGATGGGATGGCCCAGGGCCATGGCACCGCCGTTGACGTTCACCTTGTCGCGGTCGAGGTTGAGGTCGCGGATAAACTTTTCCGCCACCACGGCGAAGGCCTCGTTGATCTCGAACAGATCGATGTCCGACAGCTGCAGCCCGGCCTTGGCCAGCACTTTCCTTGCCGCCGGCACTGGCGCGTTCAGCATCAGCGTGGGTGAGTCGCCCATGTTGCACATGGCGCGAATGCGCGCGCGCGGCTTCATGCCGTGGGCCCGGGCGTAGTCGGGGGAGGCGAGCAGCAGGGCAGCGGCACCGTCAACGACGCCGGAAGAGTTGCCCGCGTGGTGGACGTGGTTGATCTTGAGATCCGGATAGACCTGGTTGACCAGCTTGCGGAAGGTGGTACCGGATTCGGTAAGCGGGTAGTCCGCCAGCGCCTCGAAGGAGGGCTTCAATTCCGCCAGGCTGGCCAGCGTGGTATTGGGACGGGGAAACTCCTCGTGATCCAGGGCCAGGCTGCCGTCGAGCTTGTACACGGGAATCAGGCTGCGGGCGAAGTGGCCGTTGGCC
>JBLRXF010000423.1:0-2461 GCA_047920875.1 Haliea sp.
GCAGCCGCCGCCGCTGTAGTGAGGGACGTATACACCCCAGTACAGACCCATCAGCGCGACATCAAAACCAGCAATGGCAAAGGTCAAGAACAGCGGTGCAAGACGCCCGGTGGCGTCCTCCATTTCCGCGCCACTCAGCATCTCTACCCCGGAGGGCATCGAACTGGCACCGCCGAATGCGCTGTTGACCCAGGCCTCATCCTCGGCGACTGGTGAAGCAGCGCCTGCAACGAGCGGCTGGCTGATCAGGGCGGCAAGCGCAAAGCCTGCCGCAATTCCGGATAGTTTTTTCATGGTACTTCTCCTTGTACGCAAGATTTCATTCAATGGCACGCCGGTCTGGCGTACCCGCCCCCGCTCCCACATCAAAATCGATACAACCACTCCAGCGACAGACTGGCGCCGCTGTCGCCACTGGTCAATACATGACTGTCAAAGAATACGGTGGAGCGCCCGCTCGCCAGCAAACCGAGGCCCATGGCCAGGCCGGTCTGGTGCCGGCTGGGAGCCAGGGCAACACCCTCGAAGCGATCGCCCGCACGACGCTGCCAGGATATCCCCCCGGTAAGTGTCACCCGATGATTGACCGCGAAATTGACCTGCGGCCGGAGAGTGAGCACATCACCTGGCTCCAGGCTGCCGCCGGCAAAATCACGTTCCAGGCGCCATTCCTGACTGACCGCGAGGGACAACACCACCGGGTCGATGGCCCGGTACATGTTTGCGCCCAGGCGCGCCGTCTTGCCATGGTGACGAACCCTTGGCTGCAGCCAGCTGGTTTCCAGCACATCCACGGCGGCGGTCAGCAGCAGGGCCGGGGTGCGGTTATCTGCTGACAGCAGCCAATTCGCCCCCAGCGCAACGGCGTACCGATCATCGCCAGCGGAGCCACTCGATCCCTGCCAGTCAATCTCAGCCCGGGTGGCGCTGGCGTTGACCTCAAGGTTACGGCGCAAACCATAGCGCACGCGGCTGCTAACCGCGCTCACCCGAGTCTGCTCTTGCTGCCAGACCAACTCCGTGCCATCACCGGAACGGGCTGCTGCAATCCGTGGGCTGTCGCTGTTACTGTAGGTGAAGGCGGTTTGCAGCTTGAGCGTGCGCTGCTCGACCAGCAGCTCCTCAATGCTCAGAGGCAACTGCGCCTGAACCGGGCCAGCAATGAAAGCCGCCCCCAGCAGGCATGCTCCAGCGATATAGCGACTTGCGGCAGACATTCCCTGTCCTCCCGTACCCGTCCCGGGTCACTGCGAGCTGACAGCATCGCGCAAATCCACCGTCAGGGGTACGTCAGATCAAGCCGAAAGCCATCATCTGTCGGGAAAATCATTCGTCACAGCCCCTGTCAGGAGCAGCGGGTCCAGCAGCCGCGCCAGTTCCTCTCGCGACAGAGCCGTATCTTCCTCCGCCACGTCCAGCACCGCCCGCCCCTCGGCATAGGCTCGCTTGGCGATCGCCGCCGCGGCCTCATAGCCAATTATCGGGTTCAGCGCTGTCACCAGTATCGGGTTGCGGGCCACCGTGTCCGCTGCGCGTCCAACACAGGGTTCGAAGCCGTCGATGCAGCCGGCCATAGCCATGCAGCCATCAGCCAGCAGGGCGATGCTGCCCAGCAGCTTGTCGGCGATCAGCGGCAACATCACGTTGAGCTGAAAATTGCCCGACTGCGCCGCGAGTACGATAGTGGCATCGTTACCCAATACCTCGGTCGCAGCCATCAGCACGGCCTCGGGGATCACCGGGTTCACTTTACCCGGCATGATGGAGGATCCGGGCTGCAGGGCCTGCAGGCGAACCTCGCCCAGCCCCGCAAGCGGCCCGGAGCCCATCCAGCGCAGATCATTGGCCATCTTGATCAGCACCAGCGCCACGCCGCGCAGGCAGGCCGAGCACTCCGCGCTCACATCCTGCGCTGCCATCCGGGTTGCAGGCATGGTGGCGGCGGTAAAGACGACTCCGGTGCGCGCCTGCAGGGCTGGCAGCAGCGCATCAATGTAGCCCTTAGGCACATTGACCCCCGTCCCCACCGCGGAGCCACCTATCGGCAGCGCCTGCAGCCTGGGGCGGAGGTCAGCCAGCCGCTGCCGGCACTCCTGCAATTGCTGCTCCCAGGTGCGCAACTCGAAACCCAGAGTGACCGGCATCGCGTCCATCAGGTGGGTACGCCCGGTCTTGACCACGGCCTCCAACCCCGGGACACGGCGCTGCAGACTGTGCTCCAGACCCAGGATCGCCGGCAGCAGCAGCGCCTTGAGCTCCAGCGCGACGGCGACCTGAATTGCGGATGGCACCACATCGTTGCTGCTCTGGCTGCAGTTGACGTGGTCGTTGGGATGCACCGGCGCCCCGCTCCCCCGACTGGCGAGGTTGGCGAGCACTTCATTCATATTCATGTTGCTGCTGGTACCGGACCCGGTCTGAAAGACGTCCACGGGGAAATGCGCGTCGTGCTCTCCGCGCG
>JBLRXF010000424.1:0-2455 GCA_047920875.1 Haliea sp.
GGTTACCGTGGTGACACTGGCGATATTCTCGATCTCATTGGTGACGGGATTGCGGGCGTTGTACTCATCGAACTCTGCATCCAGGTAGCCATAGGTCGCATCCAGGGTGACGTTTTCGCTGAGCAGGGCGACAATCTCCAGTTCAAAGCCTTTGTAGGTTGCTTCCCCGGCATTGGTGATTCTGCTGGAGGCGCCACCGCTTCCCGCTTCAAAGACCGCAATCTGCATGTCCTGGTAGTCGTTGTAGAACAGGGCGGCGTTGACTCGCAGACGCCGGTCCAGCCAATCGGACTTCAAGCCCAGCTCGTAGGAATCCAGCTGCTCTTCATCGTAAGGCGTGTCCCAGGCGGTAATGGTGGAGGCACGGGAGTTGAAGCCGCCGCCGTTGTAGCCGGTCGAGTGAGTGAAGTAGACATTCATGTCCGGGGTGACAGAGTAGTTCAGGGTGAGCAGGTAGCTCAGGTCATCCCACTTGCCACGGTTGGTCAGCTCGTCGGCACGGCTACTGTGGCCCAGGCTCTCGTTGAACAGGAACCCGTTGCGCTTGTCCTCGGTATAGCGCAGGCCAACGGTGATATCCAGATCGTCCGTGAGGGAATAGGTTGCCTGCCCGTACACCGCGCTGGATTCTGTGGTCTGGCCGTAAATAAAGTCCACCAGGCCGTTCATGTTCGGATCCGCGCCCGGGAATGGGAACGGCAGCGGCAGACGCTGAGTGCCCTGACAGACGGGACCGGTGCCGAAGTCATTGCAGAAGCCGGCGCCAATAAAGGCACCAGCCAGCGGGCTACCGAGCAGGAACTGGATCGGCAGGGCAAAGGTCTGCGGGTTGTCCTGGTAGATGTCTTCCTCGTAGTAATACAGGCCGACGGTGTACTGCAGGCGATCGTTCATGGCGTCGCCGATAAGCTGCAGTTCGTGCGTCTCCAGCTTGATCCAGCCCTCGTCGATCGCCGCCTTGAAGCCCTGGGTCGGAATAGACTGACCGCCGCCGTAGAACAGGTCGCGCGCGGTGTAGGCGCCACCGTCGAGGTCCGTGGAGTCATAGCCGGAATCGGTTTCCCGATTGGCGTAGATGTACTTGATCATGAACGGCTCCAGCTCCCAGGATACCGTCAGGTTGTGGCCGTCCACTTCCAGATACTCGTCGCTGACCGCGTCCAGAGTGTACTGGTCGCGCCGCTTTTTCGGGTCGCCCACGGTCGCCGCCATCTGCTGGTAGAGCTCGCCCCCAAGGAAGGTGTAGGGGAAAGGAGTTTCCGTAAAACCGTTGTAGATACTGTCCTTGACCTTGGTGATCTGGAACGGGGTAGGTACGCCCCGATTATCGGTGCGGTCAAAGGCGTAGTCGATTATCAGGTTATCGACAGGCTCCAGGCGCAGGGCCAGGCGGTAGGACTGATTGTCCTCGCTGCCCAGATCGCTCTCACCCCCGGGCCAGTCGTTGGTGGCCCAGCCGTCGTACTCCATTTTCGCTGCAGACAGCTTGATGGACAGCATATCGGCAATCTTCGGCAGGTCCACCGAGCCCGAGAGACGGCGATAGCCGTCGTTGCCCACGCTGGCTTCAAGCTTGCCGCCCAGCTCGCCCGTCGGCTTGATGGTGGTCACGTTCACCGCGCCGCCGGTGCTGTTGCGGCCAAACAGGGTGCCCTGGGGGCCGCGCAGGACCTCAATCGACTGTAGGTCAACGATATCGAACACCGAGCCTACGGTCTTGCTCATGTAGACCCCGTCCAGGTAGAAGCTGGTCTTGGGGTCCACCATCAGTGAGGTTTCGCCGCTGCCCACCCCGCGGATATAGATGGACATGTTGGAATTTGAGGACGGCTGCTTCTGAATATTGGTATTGGGCGCGTAGCCCGCCAGGTCGGTAAGATTGAAGATCCCCAGGTCCGCGATTTTCTCGGCGCTGAACGCGGTAACGGCGATTGGGGTTTCCTGGAGCAGGGTCTCGCGCCGCTGGGCGGTGACGACAACCTCTTCCAGGGCAAGGGTCTGGGCCTGCGCCACGGACAATACCGGGAACGGTGTGGCGGCGATCAATGCTGCTGCTATGGGGGTGCGAAGGTTCATCGGCATGGTAAGACTCCGTAATCGTTATTATGGGCGTCCCTTGGGGTCGCCTGGCCACCGTGGTAACACATCGTGTTGGACTGCACGTTGTAATTGTGCTTGTCGCAATCCGCAACCGCAGTTTAACTTTTCTTGAGCCTCCCCCGTCAAGCCCTGCTTGCAGAAAAAATTACGCTATTGTTCAGGCTGCTGCAGCGGGGCTCTGTGGCGCCGACAGGTCGCATCAGAGGCTGGTCGTCAGCAGCCAGGCGGTGTAGGCAGCGAAACAGAGCAGCAGCAGGCCCCCTTCCAGGCGATTGATGTGGCCGGGTCCCTTGCGGCGGTAGCCGAGTACACACAGCAGCACGGCCAGTCCGGCCATGGTGGCAACATCCCGTCC
>JBLRXF010000425.1:0-2454 GCA_047920875.1 Haliea sp.
CGGCAAGTCGGGCGGCGCTGGACGCAGTCAGAACACCCTGCTTAACCAGGGCGGCAATATGCTCGTGCATGAGCTCAACATGCGCCGCAACCGTCAACACCGGCGCAGTTTCGGGACCGGGCAGCCCAGTAGTCGTGTGCAGCCGGCCCAGCAGCTCTCCCGCCTGACGCGCCTGCGCTGCTGCTACCGCAGCGGCGGGAAGCAGGGTCCCAGGCATCCAGTCTTCAAGGGTCGATGAGCCCAGGCCTGCCAACACCCGGGAGTAATACCTGCCGTCCAACAGCGGGGCCAGGGCGGCAACCAGAACGGCTTCGTGCTCTCCCTTGAATCGGCGAGCCTTTACCAGCCTGCCATCCGCGAGCGCCAGCTTGAACACAGCCTTGCGTTGGCGCGGGGAGACAAAGCGGGTCAGTTCCTCGGCATGCACTATCTCGCCGCCAATTTGCTGCAACAACACCTTGAGATCGCTCCCGAAGTGCCTTACCAACGCCGCCTGCCACTCCAACTGCATTTCGCCTGGTTTCATCCTGATCTATCCCCGCCTACTCTACCTGATTCGAGGATGACAACACCGTTTCCGCAGTCTACAGCCTTCCTGCTGGAATGTGAGCCGCTCTCGACAGATGCCCGCCAGAACGTTACTGGAGACCAGATGCAACAGTTTCGCCTCTCATTGACACGACTACCCCTCCTCATCTGGGTCTTGTGGATATGAATTGGACCTAGCTGACCCAGTCATCCCGTGGAGTAGTGTGTGGCACCGAGGCCGCGGCCGCCTGAGCTACATAAAGATAATGGCCACCTGAAACAGGCGTTCCACGGCGGCAATCCCGGATTTGTCCGAGAGGAAGAGAATGATGTGGTCTCCGGACTCAATCACAGTATCCCTGTCGGCAAACACTACTTGCTCCTGCCGCGCGATAGCGCCGACGGAAGCGCCGGGCGGCAGGGGCAGCTCGGAGACCGCGACCCACCGCCCGTGACATGTAGGCATCACCGTGCGCCACCACTTCTATCGCCTCCGCCGCCCCCCTGCGCAGGGAGTGCACGGCAACGACATCGCCGCGGCGGATGTGTGCCAACAGGGCCCCGATGGTCACCTGGGCCGGCGATATGGCGATGTCCAGCGCTGTCCCCTGGACGATGTCGACGTAGCTTGCCCGGTTGGTGATGGCCATGGTCTTGCGCGCGCCCAGGCGCTTGGCCAGCATGGCAGACAGCACATTGGTCTCGTCGTCGTTGGTCAGGGCGCAGAAGACATCCGCGGAGTCAATGTCCTCGCCCTCCAGCAGGGCCGCCTCACCAGCCTCGCCCTGCAGCACGATGCTGTGATGCAGGGACTTGGCCAGCAGCCGACAGCGGTCCGCGCTGGATTCGATCACCTCGACCCGGTAGTCCCGCTCCAGCAATTCCGCCAGCCGCTTGCCGATATTGCCTCCACCGGCAATAACAATCCGCTTGTAGGGCCTGTCGGAGGGCGCCATACCGGCGGCCCAGTAGCTGACTGCACAGGCGGCAGTCAGGCTCAGGTAGATCAGCCACAGGACTCTGGCGGTCTGGGCGATACGCGGCGTCATTTTCTCGTATTTCGCGAAACCAGAGGCCTCGGCCCGGCACAGCTGCATGCCGCCGCGACCTTCTGGCCACGGTGCTGGACGAGTCGCGCGCTTCTCCCGCGAAGCCCGCTGACTGAGCACAACGTCAGCGCGAACCTCTTGCGTCCGCCGGGCAATTGCCCTGTAATCGTGCCACAGGCAGCGCGGCGCCGCCGCCGACACCTACCACGGAGAATTTGTCCCATGACTGGCAAACCGGTTTACTGGCTCGCGGCGCTGCTGCTGGCCCTGGGCGTCGCAGCCGCCGGCTGGACCGTTGGCGACGGTCTGCAGCGCTTCAAACTGGAGGACCGCTCGGTCACCATCAAGGGCCTGGCCGAGGCTGACGTCGAGAGTGATTTCGCCGCCTGGAATCTGACTTTCCGCCGCGCCGGCAGCGCCTTCGCCGATGTCCAGCAGGCATTGGCCGATGATCGGGCGCGGGTCACCCGCTTCCTCACGGACGCAGGCTTCACGGCAGATGAGGTGGAAATCCGGCCACTGCAGGTGCAGGACGCCTATTCACGCGAGTATGGCGCTGGCAACCAGCCCCTGCGCTATACCGGTAGCGGCATGGTCATCGTCAAGTCCGCCCGGGTAGAACTGGTGGAAGCTACCGCATTGGGCATTGACCCGCTGATCGAGGCCGGGGTGGAAATCGAGGGTGGCAGCGGGCCCCGCTACCAGCTGCGCGGGTTCAATGAAGTCAAGCCGGCGCTGCTGGCGGAGGCCACGCGGAACGCCCGGGAACAGGCAGAGAAATTTGCCGCGGAGGCCGGGGCCAGGGTCGGAGCCCTGCGCTCGGCCAACCAGGGCGTCATCCGCATCACCGGCAGCGACGGCAGTGACTGGGATGACG
>JBLRXF010000426.1:0-2453 GCA_047920875.1 Haliea sp.
GTGCGGGGCTGCCTGAGCTGCGGTCACGGTCGTTGCCCGTGCGATGGTGGCGGCTGGAGCGCATCAGCAGATAGCCCACATCGCCAATAAACGTGATGCCCTTCAGCAGCGCCGCCAGGCGAATATTCAAGCGCATGTCGCCATTGAGGATGTGGCTGAATTCGTGGGCGATGACCCCCTGCAGCTCGTGCCGCTTCAGGTGTTCGATGCTGCCGCGGGTAACGCCGATCACCGCGTCGGCGGGGCTGATGCCGGCGGCGAAGGCGTTGATGCCGCGCTCGCCGTTCATCACGTAGACCGGCGGTACCGGCATACCTGCGGCCAGCGCCATCTCGTCGACGATGTTGAGGCAGCGCCGCTCCGCGCGGTCCAGTGTTTGCGGCAGGACCCGGGTGCCGCCCATGGCTTCGGCGACCACCTTGCCCCCGGAGGCGAGCTGCAGCCATTTTACCAGTGCGACCAGGGCCACTGCAGCGCTAACCCCGAGGCCGATGCCTCCGAAACGCTGCCAGCTGAAGTAGGAGAAGAACTCGCCCCAGCCACCGCGCTGGCCGGCGTAGACAGTGTAGCCCTCGCCCCACCAGAGGAAGGCGGTGACCATGGCGTTGGTCAGCAGGATCAGGCCGGCGACAGCGGCCAGGAACAGGATCGTCAGCAGGCGAGTGTTGCGTCTGGCAAGGTCCTGCTGGGCGAAGAAATCCACGGCGGGCCCTCAGGTGGCTACTGCGCAGCGCTGGGTCAGAAGCTGACCTTTGGCGCCGCCTGGATCTGCACAGTGTCGTCGAATTCAAGGAGTTGGGCGTCACTCGGGTGGCCAAAAGTGGCCGCCACCGCCACGGGTGGGAAACTCTGGCGATAGGTGTTGTAGGCCATGACGGCGTCGTTGTAACCCTGACGGGCAAAGGCAACCCGGTTCTCGGTATTGGTGAGCTCCTCGGACAATTGCTGCATGTTCTCACTGGCCTTCAGGTCCGGGTAGGCTTCCATGGTAACGCTGAGCTTGCCCAGCGCGCCCTGCAGCGCATTTTCCGCGCCGGCCAGCTTGGCCATTTCCCCGCCGCCGATATTGCCTGCGCCCAGCGACTTGAGGATGGCGGCGGCCTCGTTGCGCGCTGTGGTGACCGCTTCCAGGGTCTCCCGCTCGTGGCTCATGTAGGCCTTGGCAGTTTCCACCAGGTTGGGGATCAGATCATAGCGCCGCTTCAGCTGCACCTCGATCTGGGCAAAGGCGTTCTGGAAACGGTTTTTCAGCGTCACCAGCTGGTTGTAGATACCGATGATGTAAATCACCAGTGCCAGCAGTATCAGCAAGAATACGATGGTGGAGATTTCCATGCCTGCGCCCTCCCGAGGCGGTGGTCAGTCACTGGATTCTACCTGAAAACTGCGGCGGCGCTATGGCAGGGCCTCTGCCTGGTTTGGCCTGCTCAGGCGCGACTGACCACCACCGGTACGCCGTTGACCGCGGCATTGCCGGAGAGTCTATCCAGGGCCAGTTCATCGGTGACGTCGTTGCAGCTGACGCCGGCATGGCGTACCGCAGTCTGCATGCGGATCCCGGGCCGGTTGTGGCCAAAACCGTGGGGCAGGCTCACCACCCCCGGCATCATGTCCTCACTGGCTTCCGCGGTGACCCTGACCGAGCCTGCCCTGGAACTGAGGATGACCTCGGCACCATCGGCGATATCCCGGCTGTGCATGTCCTGCGGGTGCATGAGCAAGGTGCAGCGATCCTTGCCCTTCACCAGCCGTCGATAGTTGTGCATCCAGGAATTGTTGGAACGCACGTGCCGGCGCCCGATCAGTCGCAGCAGGCCGTCCCCGGTTTCGGCGAACTCGTCCCGCAGCCGCTGCAGGTCCGCCAGGGGTTGGGGGGTGGCGCAGTCGATGGTTTTGTCGCGGGTCTGCAGGCGCTGGGGCAGCTGCGGCTGCAGCGGGCCCAGGTCTATGCCCGAAGGGTTCTGCAATAAGGTATTCAGGTTCAGTGCATGAGGGCTACCCTGGCGCTCACTGTAAGGGCCCATCTGCAGGCCCATGTCGATGATGTCATGGGGCGGAATGGCCTCTTGCGGTGCCTGCCCCAGGAGCTCTGCCACCCGGTTGCCGAGTTCGGTGAAAATCTCCCAATCGTGCAGGGCGCCCTCGGGTTTGGGGAATACGGCTTCGCTGTGGCGTGCGGTATTGCGGATGGCATTGATGTGGAAGCCGAGGTCGTAGTGATCGTGTTCCAGTGGCGAGGTGGGTGGCAGGATGATATCCGCGTGGCGGGTAGTCTCATTCAGGTAGGGGTCCAGGCAGGCCATGAACTCCAGCTGCTCCAGGGCTGCGTCCAGCTGACGACCGTTGGGGGTGGAGAGCACCGGGTTGCCGGCACCCACAAACAGCGCGCGGATCTGCCCCTGCCCGGGGGTGGTGATCTCTTCAGCCATGGCGGCCGCCGGCAGCTCCCGGTC
>JBLRXF010000427.1:0-2439 GCA_047920875.1 Haliea sp.
CGTACAGCAGCGATACGATGCTGTCGGTAGGGAAAATGACGTGTCGCAGGGTGTCACCGGACTCATAAATCGACTTGCCCAGGGGCAGGTGGATCAGCTCAAGGTAGGGAAAAATGCGCTCCCGGACGTCGCTGGACAGACCTTCCAGCAGATGATTCTGCTCGGGTGCATGGCTTACGCCGGTTGTCCTGTTCAAGCTGCGTGACTGCTGAATGAGTCTGTTCGGTTCATGCGCCTACCTCTGCGGACATTCACTGGGTAAGTACAGTATACACGGGCCGCGCACCCTCTGTGCGAGAAGGTACATAGCTGAGGTCGAGGGGGAAAAGCGTGCCCCCACACTGGGTGGGGGCATTCTTAACAGATGATTGCGGACCTTCCCTGGTCCAGCGGAGAGCTGTCAGCTTGCGCGCTTTTCGAATTCCAGTTCCGGGTAACCCTGGTTGGCGGACTCGTCCATGGCGTCGTAGTAGTTGTTGGCGCCTCCGAAGTAAATCAGCACGCGCGGTGCCTTGTCTTCGAGGTTGGCGCCCATCATCCAGGAATTCACCTTGTCACCCTCGGCCATCAGGGTCTGGTTGTGAATCTCCGCGGTATGCGCTGTCCACTGGTCCTCGGCCTCATGCCGCGGCTTGACCACGTCATAACCCTCGCTCTCCATCTTCTTGATGCAGTTCGTAATCCACATTACGTTCTGCTCAATGGACGTAGGCAGATTGGCAAAGGGTGCCTGGGGCCCGGTGACGATAAACATGTTGGGGAAATCCGCGACACAAACGCCCATGATCGACTTGGACTGCTTCTGCCACTTCTCCCGCAGCGTCTGACCGGTGGCGCCGCGAATCGGGAAGGCTTCCAGTGCACCGGTGTACGCCTGGAAACCGGTCGCCAATACAATGATGTCGAACTCGTAGTGGTTTTCCGTCGTGCGCACGCCCGTTTCAGTGATCTCGACAATCGGTTCGCGATCCTTGATGTCCACCAGGTGAACATTGTCACGGCTGTAGGCTTCCAGGTAGCCGTGGTCCAGAGGCGGGCGCTTGGCGAACAGCGGGTAATCCTCCAGCTTGGGCACCAGGATATCGGCAATGGCCGGGTCCTCGATCCGCTCCCGCATCTTGTCGATGATGAACTGGGAGGCCATCTTGTTGGCTTCCGGATCGGAGAGCAGATCCTCGAACGTCTCGAATACCCAGCGGAAGCTGCCGGTCCACTTTTCTTCGAAAATGCGCTGCCGCTCTTCCGGATCCGTGTCTACTGCCTTGCGGCCCTCGGCGGTGTCAAAGGCCATGCCGAACATGTGGTTGCGGCACTTGGCAACGATTTCATCGTAGTGTTCCTTGATGTCCTTTTCCCACTCCGGCGTCATCGGCTGCTGCATGGCGGGCAGAATGAAGTTCGGTGTACGGTGGAACACGGTTACGCTGGCGGCGGTCTTGGCCATGATGGGCAGCATCTGTACCGTGGTGGCACCGGCGCCGATAATGCCGACGCGCTTGCCGGCGTAGTCTATATCTTCCTGCGGCCAGCGTGAGGAGTGGAACAGTGGGCCCTTGAAGGTATCCATGCCCTTGATTCTTGGAATCACCGGCTGAGAGATCATGCCCATGCCGCTGATGAAATACTTGCAGGTGAAGCTGTTGCCGTCAGCGGTTGTGACCAGCCACTGGGCACTGTCCTGTTGGTAATCTGCGCTGACAATCTCGGTATTCAGCTGGATATTCGGCCACATGTCACACTTGTCGGCAACAAAATGGAAATAGTTGTGGGTTTCTTTCCAGTCGGGGTAGCGCGCTGTCCAGGACCACTCCTGCAGGAGCTCCTTGGAGAAGGTCAGGCAGTAATAATAGCTTTCACTGTCGGTCATTGCGCCGGGATAGCGGTTCCAGGTCCAGGTGCCACCGATGTCGGCTGCCTTGTCGAAGACACGAATGGAAAGACCGGCTTCGCGAATGTGATGAATCAGGGCAAGGCCGGCGAAGCCGGCGCCAATCGCGATGACGTCGTAATCAGGTTTTTGGGTTGTCATAAACATCTTCCTCATCTTATGTAATCGAGCGCCGCCTACGTGGCTGTACTGGTCCCGCTACCGGAGTAGCAGGGTTGCAAGGTACCTCATAATAGGCGAATGCTGCCTTGACCTGTAGCAGGTTCAGATCGGTTTCTGGCTGGGTTGGATTCTATACTTGCTAGGCGCAAACAAGCAAGTTGATCCCGTAAGAATTGTGGGGTATTAGGGGTGGGTCAGCGGGCGCGTTGTCTGCCGGTACAGTGCCCGGATTGCCTGCCGGTGTTCTCCTCGATGGCGGCGCGGGTGCGCGCCAGGACTGGGCCGAGCGTGGCCGCGTCCGCCAGCTTCTCGGCCAGTTCGATCTCAGCCGAGGCCTCAGCGAGGCAGCCACGTTCCTGCACCACGTGAGCCAGGTTGTTGTGCGCAGC
>JBLRXF010000428.1:0-1683 GCA_047920875.1 Haliea sp.
CCCAGCACATGCTTCACAGAACGCATGGCGAGCGCATGAATGGTGAAGGTCGGATTGACGCCACCGGTAGAGGGGAACAGGCTGGAGCCCGCGATAAACAGATTGGGTACGTCATGCGTCTGTCCGTAACTGTTTGTCACTGAGCTGCCGGGGGACGCTCCCATGATGGCGCCGCCCATGGAATGCATCTGTGCCCTGCCTCCGCTCCAGGTTTCAACGGCACCTGCTGCCTCCATGATTGCCCGTCCCCGCGCCATGCCCGCTTCCCAGCAGCGAATGGCGTTGCTGTCGAATGCGTGGCTGACACGCGCCAGGGGGAAACCGTGGCGGTCTTTCCGATCACTCAGTACCAAGCGATTCTCTGGCTGCACGATACTCTCGCCGCAGAAGGTCATCACGGCCAGATGCCGGGTCGCCACCTGGAGATAGCGTCTCAGCTGCTCCCCAAACAGTTCAGGGCGTGTATTGGCTATACCCAGCAGGTCATTGGGTTTCATGGCATTGCCGATCAGCCACTGGGAACTGCCGATAAAGCCTTTGCCGGGGTCTTTGGCGTAATCGTCCTGGTTGAGCAGTTGACCGCCCGTCATGCCTATGTGAGGTGCGGTCTCGTCCTTGAAAAGTCCGTAGACGCCAGCAGTACTGTGGGCGGCCATATAGCGGCCGACTGTACCGCTGGAATTGGCTAGCCCACCATCCCGGGAATTGAGCAGAATGCGCGGCGTCTCAAAGACATAGGCCGCCAGTACCACCAGTTTGGCCAGTACGTGCTTGCGTTGCCCCTGGGCGTTGAAACATTCCACTCCCGTGGCGTGCTCGCCGTTGGCAGTGGTCAGGACACGGGTCACCGCCAGGTTGTGCTCAATCTGCGCGCCGGCCGCTCTGGCCTGAGCCAGGTAGACGGCCACGGGATTGCCGAGTGCCATGATGGGGCAGCCAGCATCGCACCAGCCGTCATATTGGCAGGCAGGACGACCATTATAGGGCACCGAGTTGATCGCCAGCGGCAGCGCAGAAGTGTGCAAGCCAAGCTTGTCAAATCCGCGCTTGATGGCAGTGCCCTGGCCAAAGACGGGAAGCGGGGGCATGGGGTACGGCTCTCCCGGGGGGCGCCAGATTTCAGCCTCGGCATCACCCGCAATGCCAATCTCCCGCTGGACCTGATCGTATTCTGGGCGCAAATCGCCGTAGGCCAAGGGCCAGTCCAGACCGATACCAAAACGTGTCTTTACCTGGAAATCTTCCGCGTGCAGGCGGAACCAGCAGGCATAGTGGTGCATGGCCGAACCACCGGTGCCACTGCCCGAGGCAAAGCCTACCGATAGAGGGTCGCGACCCACGCTCTCCACCGGTGCTGGCGACCCCTTCAGCCGACGCGCCCAGATCTGCGAGCTGACAAGATCCTGGGGGCCGCGTTCCGGGCCCGCCTCAAGGATGAGCACCGATTTGCCGGCTTGGGCCAGCTTTGCTGCCATCAGACTGCCAGCTGCTCCCGAGCCGACAATAACGGCATCGTAATGGTCATCCAGCATGGGGCTCACCAGGGCGTTCTCGGGGAAATGTGGGGCAGGTAAGGTATGTCCAGCTCGGCAAAGCCCGCCTCGGTGCCAAAACACACATCCACGACATCCGCACGCAGGGCAAAATAAAACAGCGGTGCTGGCGGCCCTGACCAGGGGTCGG